>MGGH01000016.1 GCA_001792305.1 Candidatus Woesebacteria bacterium RIFCSPHIGHO2_01_FULL_39_23 | reverse complement strand
TTATATTATTCAATTTAGCATTTTGTTGGCTATAGCTTATTGCTAGAGCATCGCTGTCAACCATATGGACAACTGAAGATTGACAAGTAGTTTTTAAGGCTATACCAATAGGGCCATAACCGCACCCAAGGTCTAAAACTTTGTTAAAAACACTTACATCTTCAGAGGTAAGTGTCCTGAGAAGTCGTTGTGTACCAATATCTATCCCATAAGAACTAAAAAGGTCTTGCGAAATCAGAAATTGCAGGTTATAACCTCTATAAGCATATTGAACAGTTTTTTTAAAATAGACATCAGTATTAAGCATGTATATAATCGCGTTAAGATTTTATACCAATTTTACTTTAATTAGCATCCATAAATAGCAAAATTGGGGATCATAATCTCTTTCGACGAAGTCGTAAGAGGAGTATACATTTAAATGAGTGAAATTAAAATAGCTTTTGTTGGAAATTATCAGTACAATTGCGGGTCAAGTAATGCACTTCTAGGTTATGTGAGGGCAGGAAAGGCTATTAATTGTGATGTTCGAGTCTCAGATTTCGGGCATGTTGATAAAATTATCAGGAAAACAATTCCAGTTGCCGATAAAACTTGGCGCCCGGATTTGTTGGTGATTGTTTATGAATCATACCCCTTTCTCTCCGAAGCTGAAATTGGTCGGATATGCTCATCTACTCCTAGATCTAAACGTATTTTAATAGATCCAGACGGTAAATATTGTCAGCCGATTTCCCATTCGGGAGACACAAACCATTCAACTAACGAATCTTACAAATATTGGAAGGATTTATATGATTTGCTATCGGATACAATTCTGCAACCGTTTTTAGGCGAGAATAAGACCAAAAAAGTTTATCAGTTCCTTTATTTCGGCGTTGATAACAGTGTTTCTGACTTTCCTGAACGTCAAAAGAACTTTGATTTATTATATGTTGGCAATAATTGGTATCGTTGGCATGATATTAAATGGATTGTTGAGGTAGTTGCCTCCATCAGATCTCGGCTAAAGAAAGTTGCATTAATCGGGCAATATTGGTTAGGTGATGTTATGGATGAATTTAAAGAAGCTACTTATTCTGATCCAGATTTTTTACGTAGGAATAAAATAGAAGTGTTTGAACCTGCTCCATACGGCCAAGTCGAGGAGGCTATGGGTAGTGGTTTATTAAACCCTATTTTTATTCGACCAATACTAAATAAATTAGAATTTGTTACACCTCGAATGTTTGAAACCATCATGGCTGATTCTGTTCCTTTAATCCCTTATTATTTCAACTATGCCAAAAACTTATTTGGCGATGAAATAAAGAAGTTAATTCTTAGTTGCGAACATGCCTCAGGTGACATTTTACGAATACTAGATAATTATGATCAAAATAGAAATATAGTCAGAAATATTAGGAGAGTATTTATGAAAAAACATTCTTATGAACAAAGATTAAAACAATTACTGCAATATATATAAATGGCAAAACTAGTTTTAACAGCAGAAAATTTTGCTTTCGGTCCGATTGGGAAATTACTCGATATAGCCGACTTACTTAAAGATCAAGGTCATGAATTGGTTTTTGTGGGATTCGGCACGGCGTTGCAGCTTGCTGAGAGTTTTCCATTTACCGAGATATACAAGATTGATACAGACAATCCTGCGTCAAAAGATGCGCTTGAAAAGGTAATCACCCAAGCCGATATATTGATCAGTTCCATGGATCTTCCCAGTGTAATTATTGCAAAATGTTTGGGAAAGCCTGTGGTGTGGGTCGATTGTTTATTTTGGTTTTGGGAATCCATACCGGAGCCACTCTTTGATATTGATTTGTATGTTAGAGAAAGATCTTTAAAAGACAGCGTGAACGAATCGAAATACGGACCTAAAATCAAAAACCTTTTTAGCGTTGGACCGATAGTTCCAAAAATAAAGCATGCTGAAAGAAAATCGCAAGCTCTTATTTCTTTCGGGGGTGGTGAGGCGTCTTATTGGTACAAAGCGGGAATTGATTCAAATTATCCGTTTGTCATGACTGATATATTACTTAAAGATGTTGACTGGTCGCAGTTTGAAAGAACCATAGTCACCACGAGTAAATGTATCTTGAGGGAGTTATTTAAAAGATTTCCATTAACACCATTTGAGTTTAGTACATGCGGATCACATGACGGATTTATTAAAGAATTATCAGAGTCTGAAGTTCTTCTTATAACACCGGGTTTAGTAACATCACAATCTGCCTTTGAGTCAGGTACTCCCACGATTTTTCTTCCACCCTCAAATAATAGCCAGTACCTTCAGTTGGACGAGTTCCGGGAACTTGGTCTTGCGCGGGCTTCTGTGCATCTATCGGATTTTTTACCCAAGCTTGATTTGCGCGGTAAGCCTCCACGAGAAACTAGCAAACAGGTTTTGCGACAATTGTCTGAGCTTGAACAATCAGCAGAAATCCAAACTGGCATGGGTAGCCGTATAGACGAGTTAGTAAAGAACCGACGAAAGTGGTCTTTAGCATCTATAAACAATTGTCGTAATTTCATTGATTCCCTCGGCGGCAATGGCGCACAGGCTGTTACTGATAAAATTACACAATTACTGGTTACTAATGGTTTTCATTAATATGAATAGACACACAGGTCAACGCATTGAAATTACAAAAAGTTTATCCCCAAAAGACCTCGAGGAATATGCGGAATCATCAATAGAAGTTTTAATCCCCGCCCACAATTCATCTAGAAGCATTGGAAAGGTGATTGTCAATCTGGAATCTCAGATTCTTCCGTCAAACTCTCAGCTTAAAATTGTTGTTTGTGCTAATGCTTGCGAGGATAGTACAGTGTACGTTGCCAGAAACGCTCTTAATCATGCCTCTAAGACGAATAAGAATATTAGTAGCTCCTTAATTGCGACCTCTAAACCAGGTGAAGCTCAAGCATTAAATAGGATGTTAAAAGAGGCTATTAGTGAGATAATAATCGTGATTAATGATGACGTAGAACCGAGTCAATACAGTCTCGCGGCACTGTACATTGCAATGAAGAAGAATCCAAAATTGTGTGCAATAGGTATACCATCAAGACCTTTTCCAAATTTTGCTGGAAACAAACAAATACTCGCTGTCCGTATTGCTAATCAAATTAGTCAACTTTATCTGGAAAAAGATATTACCATCGTTGGCCGCATGTACGCATTCAGAAAATCTGTTATCAATCACTTCCCAAACATAATGTCAGAGGATAATTTCCTCACATACGTAAGTTTAGTTAGATCATCAGGCTATGGTATTGTCAAGGATGGCCAGTCCTATGTCTACCATAAACCTCCTTCAACCTACAGCGATGTATTTAGTCAAACTTTTATGCATTCTCTGTCCGGTGTGCAGTTTTTTCGAGAATATCCCGATGCCATAGACATGTTTTATTCTATTGAAGAAAGCATGCGTATTAAGGGAAAAATTGCTGACGAACAGGGAATACGCGATGTTGCACAAAAAATTCAGAATTGTTGCTGGCAGATGGCTGTTTTAGTTGACAAGCTCAATCCCGTCAAGGGCTCATTAAGAGAAAGAATTAAGTCAACCGTGTCATAACCCCTGCCTGTTGAAGTCAAATCGCGTTGGCCACCCAAGAGACTATTAAGATGTCCTTGACTTATACCAAAGGTTGATTTCGTTCCTATAATGTGTATAATGTCGATCTAATCTGTTAAATGAATAATAAAATAGCAATTATTGGCCAAGGAGTTGTGGGAAATGCATTTAAGAGGCTTGTCGAAAAGCATTATGAGATTGTGACGTATGACCCGGCGCATGACGGTAAATATCCCCAAAAGGAAATTGACACATGCTACATGGGGGTTGTTTGTGTGCCGACAAATTCCAACCCTGACGGATCCTGTGATATCTCGGTTGTAACGGAAGCCGTACAAAAATTAAATACCCCGCTTATATTAATCAAATCAACTGTTGAACCGGGAACTACGGATAAATTGAAAAAGAAAACCGGAAAACGGATTTGCTTTTCTCCGGAATATATAGGTGAAAGTAGTTATTATCATCCTTACTGGACGGATATGGTTGAAACTCCATTCCTAATTGTGTGTGGCGAAGAAGCCGACTGTAATGAGGTAATCGAAATTTTGGAGCCAATTATGGGGCCCACAAAAACGTACTTCACCTGCACAACTATCGAGGCTGAATTAATTAAATATTTGGAAAACAGTTTTTTTGCTACAAAGGTCACTTTTGTAAATGAGTTTTACAACATATGTCGTGCAGTAGGCGCAAACTGGCATAAGGTTCGAGAGGGGTGGCTTTTAGACCCGAGAATTAACAAAATGCACACATCAGTATTTGCCAACAAACGGGGGTTTGGTGGTAAATGTTTCCCCAAAGATCTAAAGGCAATTGTTGTAAGTTCAAAAAAAGCGGGATATCAACCTAAACTTCTCAAGCAAGTATTAAAAAGCAATGACGAGTTTGTAGCTTCAAACATCAAGTGAATTATAATTATAAAATTGTTACCACAAGCTGGGATGACGGCCACATACTAGACATTAAACTTGCAGATCTACTTAGAAGGTACCAAATTCCAGCGACTCTATATGTATCCCCCAATGGTAGACAATGGTTGAAAAAGGACATTCTCACAAGTAAACAGACAATAAAATTAAATAATGATTTTGAAATAGGCGCTCATACAATTACACATCCCGACTTAACAAAAATAAGTTTGAAGGAAGCTGCTAGAGAAATAAGAGAATCTAAAGAGTATTTAGAAAATTTACTGGGAAAAAAAGTGCCAATGTTTTGTTATCCAAAAGGTTTGTACAACGAAGAAATTAAAAAATTAACAAAGCGGGCGGGCTATTTGGGAGCACGGACAATCAAAACGTTTAGAACCAGACCTCCCTCTGATTTTTTCGAAATGGGAACTACAAATCATTCAGTTAATAGAAGTATTGGTTATAGTCTTGCTTTGGCTTTAGCCAATAATCCCAAATTTATCCCCTTTTCTTTTTACCGAGACTGGGTTAAGGTCTCATGCAAAACATTCGATGTTGTACAAAAAGATGGCGGTATTTGGCACTTCTGGGGACACTCATGGCAAATTGAACAAAATAACTGGTGGGGGAAGCTGGAGGAAGTTTTGGCTTATGTCGCCAACAGAACGGGAGTTAAATACTTAACTAATGGCGAGACCCTAGAGTGTTTAAAATGAAAAAAATTTACAAAAATATTATCGGGGATTCACTATATAGGAATTCATCATATTTGATCGCAAGTAATATCCTCTCCACGGCTCTTGGTTTTATATTCTGGGCTTTGGCTACAAGAGTATTTAGTACCCAAGATGTTGGTCTAGGATCAACTCTAATTTCATCCACAGATTTAGTTGTAGCTTTCGCATTGCTGGGTCTAAACATGGGACTTGTTCGTTACTTACCCGCTTCAGACAGGAAAAATGATAAAATAAATTCTGTCTTCGTAATAACCAGCATTACTTCATTGATTGCATCATTAATCTTTGTCTTAGGTTTAAGATATATTTCTCCAGAGCTAGTTATTATTCACGATTCACTTTTAGTCAGTGTCATGTTTATAATTTTTGTCGTTTTTTTAAGTCTCGCTGAATCAATAAAAAGCATTTTCAGAGCTTACAGATCATCTCAATACGTATTGATAAAAAATACAATTTTTAACTTCCTAAAAATAATTCTGATCATTATATTTGTCAATTTAGGCGCACTTGGAATTTTCTCCTCATGGCTAGTTTCACTAGTTATATCCTGTATTGTTAGCCTTATAATTCTAACAAAAAAATTCAACTATGAATTTAAGCCAATAATAAAAATTGATGTAACTAAAAAAATATTTTTGTATTCATTCGTAAATTATGTAAGTGAGTTTTTAGAAAGAGCCCCGAAACTTGCAATGCCTCTTATCATAACAAGTATCGCTGGACCCCAAAATTCAGCTTACTATTATATTGATATGTCGATTGCAACATTTCTCTTCATGCTGCCTGAGGCAATTGCAAGCTCTTTTTTTGCAGAAACTTCTACAAACGAGGCTGAGTTAGCCCTGAACACAAAAAAGGCTCTCAAAGCCTTTTGTTTAGTACTGATACCAGCAGTTATTGGTATTATGTTTTTAGGGAACTACATTCTTCTTTTCTTTGGTAAAGAATATTCCACTCAAGGATCGGAACTTTTAAAGTTACTTTCGTTATCTACCGTCTTTATTGCCATAAATGCACTTTTTTCAAATATAGTAAGAATAAATGGTGAACTAAAAAAACTAATTTTAATAAATTTTTTGGGTGCTGTAACTATATTAGGCTTAAGCCTTATATTAATTAACCTTTCTCTTGTTGGAATTGGTTGGGCCTGGCTGATCGGCAATACACTAATGAGCCTTTTCTATTTGGCTACTTCACGGTACAAATCTTGATATTTAAGAACGACCCTTTTTATATCATATTTTAGTGCCTTTTTTCTAGCGTTTTTCCCCAAACGTTTACGTAAGTTGGAATTTTCCATAAGCTTAAGAATTGCACGTTTAAGCTGAATAATATTCCCGGGTTCTATAATCAGTCCATCAACTCTATTATCTATGTATTCGCCAAACCCGACATACGACGCGACCACTGGTGTGCCGCAAGCCATAGCCTCCAAACCTACCATGGGCATACCCTCTGAATATGATGGAAAAGTGCAAAGAGTAACTTGCGAATAAAGCTTAATAAGACTTTCTCTTCTTTGGAAACCTATATCCTTTGTGTTTTCTAACTTTAATAAGCTAACCAAAGGCCCTTTTCCTGCAAATATAAATTTATAGTTTTTGAGTTGTCTTGCCACTTTCAATAAATCTTCTATGCCTTTGCCTTCGACATATCTGCCTACAAATAGTATCGATTTATTAAATCTTCTTAGCTTCAGTGGACGAAATTTATTAATGTCTACACCGTTTGAAATAACTTTTATTTTAGTTTTATTTTCTTTATCAAAATCCTTTACCAGCCAATTTGAGACCGAAGTAACTGTCACATCATTATCCTTAAGCATCCTATTTAAAAACATCCGAATCAATTTTTGTTCCAAGGTTTTGGGATTATGATAAATTTTTGTTTCATCTCCGCAAAGGGTAAAAACCAGAGGGACAGAGGGTTTATTAAGCATTGTTCCAAGTAGTATTAATGAGTTTTCAAGTCGGGCGTGAATAATTTCTATGCGGTATTTTTTGACAGACTCAAATAATCTGGATCGAATTTTTATTAAAGTATAAACTTTCTGAATCTTTTTGTTTGATTCAAGCCGGCCGAGATTTACAACACTTACACTCCTGATATCTTTGTATCTATCGCAAAGGAATTCGTTCACCAAAAGACTTACTGCAAACTCCTTCTTGTCAATATTTTTTGCCATATTGTAAATAGATTCTTCGGCGCCTCCCCAACTGTTTGACAAAACCAGTAATCCCAACCTTAGTTTTTTCATTTATAAATTATTGTCTCTGCGTTTGAATATATAAGATCTTTATTTTGATCCAAGAATTTGATTGGGTATTTGTAGATAAAAAGATCTCCTTTATGGCTTACTATATCTTCTTGTTTGTCTACATTCGTGTAATCTAGGTACACGTATGCCTCTTTAGTCAAAACTCCCGGAAGCACATTTTTGTAAGAAAACAATCCTGTCAAGGATTTTAGTTTAGAGTGAGATGATGAAGTGGAGTAAATATCATACAGGGTACTATAATTTTCACTCAGCCATTTCATAGATTCTGCCTCTGACTTATGTAGTAAATAGGAGTCATAATAAACACCGTCGTTTTCCAAATGCAGCTGTGGATAATAAAAACCAGTAATATAAGGTATGAAACCCGAAAGAGACAAAAATATGGTAACTAGAACTGCCACCGAAATACGACTGCCCAAAAACGCAAAAAAACCTATTACCATAGGCAATGAAGAAATCATAAGAGTCTGCTGGAAAAGGCGTTGGGTTCCATATTCTATTGAAAGAACTGGCAAAACAATAAAAATTGCAAGAGTAACAAAACTTGCGAAAACTAATACCAAGTATTCAAAGTCTAGATTTTTGACAAATTTACTCTTTCGAAGCAGAATAACTATAAGTCCAATAATCATAAACACCTGAATTATCTTCGCAATTACTTGTCTCAAATAAAAATTCACTCCAAAAGGGTCTATTTGGTAATTTATAAGCCACTGACCAATATTTCTCGGTGGGCTTCTGTGATCATCAACTAGATTTATTGCATATTCAGAATAAATTGCTTCATCATATAGTCGGTCTCTACTGGTCCGTAGTCTAGCCTCGTCGATACCTGTCTTGACATAATCTTTCAAAAGTTCTTCTTTATCAAGACTTTGCCAGCTAAACAAGCTGTAAAGGACTCCACCTGATTTGAGATCTTGGCTAAAAGTTTTTCCAAGGTTTTTGTATGTCTCAGTAATTACTCTGGTTAAACCTGTAGTTGTATTTGTCAACTGGACGTTCCATAGAAGAGTAAGGGCAAAAAGGAGTAGAATCATACCTAGACTTAGCCGTGATTTAGTCGGTCTAATTTTCAACTTCTTCATAATTCCTAAAGGATTTTTCTTGAGAACATGAATGGCTACATAAACGAAAACAAATAGAGCAATTGCTATATAAGTTGTAGAGTAATGAGATACCACCATACTGAAGCCAAAAATTAAAAAAAGTATTCTATTTACTTTCGACCTGGGAGTTTTAGCAAAAAGTTCAAGAAGGACTAATGAGAAAAAAAACATTGCAATTTCTTGCCTATTCAACATTGGCATGTCGTTTATAAAAGTTGGAAATGAAATAAAGCTAAATACCGAGAGTAAAGCAACAAACCTGGAAGTATATCTCTCAAAAAACAAAAATAAACTTACTCCGATTAAAGAAAAGATTATTTGGAATATCGTCTTGTAGATATACACGTCGTTTATTCCCAATAGCGAATAAAATACGGTAGGCAAGATTGTGATGCTTAGGCTGGCATTATACGGATCGCGGTACTCGGAAATGTCCCAAGTGTAATCAGACTTGGTTAATTGAAATACGAAATACTCAAGCTGGTTATCGTGTCCAGTTGTATACCATCCCCGTAAAGAGGTCATGAAAAGGAGTGCTAGAGATATAAAAAATAAAGATGCTGGATAAATATTCCGATCTAATTTTTTACCGAATATAGCAACCATTACGACCCATAATGCGATCGATCCTAGCATAGTAGTTGTATATGGGTTGAAATTGTCGTTGTTTAAAGTTACTGCTCCAAAAATGGCAAGAACCGGAAAGATTGAAGGGATAGATAACGATAACCAGTCTATAAATTTAAGTTTAGGCAATTTTATTGTCCAGACGATTCTTTTGTTTCTTGCCATTGCTAAAATTAGAAGGATTATTATAAAAAAGTTAAAGACAACTATTAAATGAGAAGTTGAAAGTGGTTCACTTATTTTCCAATTGGTCAGTACCCAATTTGTTATCAAGCCCGCAAACATCAAAAAAGTAACACTTAAACCTACCACATACACAATTGCTTCCCAAAATATTTTTTTCTTTATTTTTAATGCCAACATTAATAGCACGCCTGGAACAAAAGCAAGAAAGGCCATACCAAATATGGGTCGAATAAAAAAATAATTTATGTCCAAAGAAACCAGCAAGTTTAAAACCTGAAGCATTAGTAGAACCCCAAAAAATATTCTATTTTTAGTTATTTTCATATAACCCTTCATACAATTCTTCGAACTTTTTGACTATTTTTACCCATCTGTATGCTTGAGCTTTTTTGCGGCCACGGCGGGATAATCTCTCTGCCAATTTTCGGTCTTCGATTAATTTATCAATCATAAAAGCAAAATTTTTTGGGGTTGGCGGATCTACTAATAAGCCGGCGTCTTCGATAAATTCATGATTACCAATAACGTCCGATGCAATTACTGGTACACTGGCCGCCATGGCTTCTAAAAGGACAAGGGGTAATCCTTCCTGTTTTGAGGCTAATAAAAAAATATCGGCTTTACGGTAAAAATCAATAAGCTCCTTGCCAGTTTTACCCCCGTGTAATATCACATTAATAAGTCTCCTTTTAGTGATCATTTTTTCTATTTGAAGTAAAAGCTCGCCTTCACCAACTATATTCAGGGTTGTCTTGTTTTTAACCAAAGAAACTGCTTCAACCAAACAAGCAACATTTTTTTGAATAGAAACTCTTCCAACAAAAAGTAAATTAAAATCGTCACGAACAGCGGTCTTCCTCTTCGCTAAAAAAAACTCTTCCCCTACACCGTTGGGTATCACTAAAATCCGCTTTGTCAAACCATATTTATTCTTCATTAGATCTTTATACCGAGTTGACAAAACTACCACTTTATTTGCATTTTTCAAAACACGTCTTAAAAAGATCATTTTATAAATCGGCAGAAGAAACCCTAACCTACCCGACGGTTCTACATCCAAATGAAAATGGGCTACATACGGAATTTTTCTTATTTTCGAAATCAAATAAACTATCTCTGGAATAAAAGCTTTGGAAATATGTACATGCATTATTGAATCTGTGGGAATCAACAATAGTCTAAAAAAAAGCATCGGAACGACAGGTGTATGTGCAAATACAAAATCTTTAAGGTAGTAAACTGTCAAATTCTTTTCTGTTTGTCTCTTAATATCTTTGATACCGTTTGTACAAGTGAAGACGGTAACTTCATGACCCATATTTGCCAAACCGACGGAAATCTCTTTGGCAACATTTTGGACCCCACCGATACTGGGCGGATAACCTGGCGTAACTTGAATTATTTTCATTGTAAACGTATGACCTTATCAAATACTTCCTTTGTCATTCTGGCTCGATCGTCCCAGTTAAAATTATCTTGTATCTTTCGATACCCTTTCTGGGCTAGACTATCTGCCAACTTTTTATCCCTGAGAATCCTTATTATCGCATTTGCCAAAGCCTTTTCATCTCTGGGCGGAACCAATATACCACTCTTGCCGTCATCGATTATATCTTTCACCGCACCAACAGCAGTTCCTATCACAGGTATCTTACAAGCCATAGCTTCCAAACAAACACTCGGAAAATTGTCGGAAATTGAAGGTAAAACCAACAAGTTAGAAGTTTGATATTCGCCAACTAAATTTTTACCGAAAAGTCTTCCTTTAAACTCAACAAACCGGTTTATGCCTATCTTCTTACACAAGCTATGGTAATATTTGTAATTCCCTTCTCCGACTATTTTTAGCTTTATCTCTTTTATATGGTCTTTTACAAACCTTAAAGCTTGAAGCAGGTAAAAGAGCCCTTTGTATTCGACATAGAAATTTCCTACAAAAATGATTTCATTTCGGACATTTGTTTCCTTAGGTATAAATAGTCTTGTGTCTATCCCTTGGGTAATAGTTACTATCTTATGCGAGTAGTTTTTTAGAAAACTTTTCCCTATAAATTCTGAAGAACATATAATGACTTTAGCTTTGTTTAGCATGAATCTTAAAAAAAGCGACTCATAAATTTTAATTAATATGTCAGGAAGTATCTTACCTTTAATCATGGAGGGGAAATGGTAGCCCAATACGAACGGTATTTTACCGGCAGCCAGGGCTCCCAAATCTGGCATAAACGGGACAGGTGCACGACTGTTTATAAGGTCCGGCTTTTCTCTTGCAATTATCTTTTTTATGTGGAAATACCAAAGGGGGTTAATAGGGGTATTTGATAACTTAAACCAAAAAGGAAGCCTGTAAACTTTTATTCCCGAGATTTCCTCTTCCTGATATTTTTTTCCGGATGAAATTATAACTACTTTAAAATGATAGTCAGATACAAGACACTTGCACAAATTATACATGTGTTTACCTACTCCGCTGACATCTGGATAAAAATAAGAAGTAACAACTAAAATTTTATTCATATGCTAAATCTCTATTCTCGACATATAAAACATTTGGCCTGTTGCTGATGTACTCAAGCACGTTTTCAAGTTTTCCCCACTCTTTCTTTCTGTCTATAATCCAAGAGTGTCCCCAGAAATGGTAAACACTTCCCTCTTTAAGACTGTCAAATATCCTTTTAGCTAAATTTTCCCAATTCATATTTTCTAAAAACGATATTGGATTTAAGCAGGAAAACCTAGCAATTTTAAAAACGTCTTGATACTGCCTGAAAGCATGTAAACTCGTAGGACTTTCATAAAAGTTTTTCGGCATAGTAAACTTGTATCTTTCAACTGTGCGTGCATACAAAAAGCCGCTTTTCTTTACTAAATTTTGGATGTCTAAATTATGCTTGCCACGCGGATAACTAAAACTTATTAGTTTTTGCCCTGTGAGTTTTTCAAGATATCGTTTGCCTTCAACAATTTCTTTTTCTGCTTCGAGCAGACTAATTTTTGTTAATACAGGATGAGTCAGTGTGTGTCCTCCTATTTCAAAATCTTTACCTAGTTTAGTTATCTGTCTATCGGTTAACAGATCACTTTGGGTAAACTCTCTGTTTCTAGGTGGAATATAAAACGTACCTTTAATGGAATATTTTTTAAGTAACCTAGCTAGTTTAAGATCTAGAATGTGTCCGTCATCCCAGCTTGTAGTTACAACAATTTTTTTCATTAAATTACTTTTTGATAAATCTTTAAAAGTTCTTGTACGTTGTTCTCCCAACTTGCTTTTGCGATAGTTGTTTTTAGTGAGTAATGCACCATAGTATCTCTTAATTTCTTATTTTTAAATATTTCAACAATTGCTCTTTTAGTTTCTATACTGGTGGGCGAAATAAATTTCACGAAGTGCCTATCTAAGTATTTATCAAACCCTGGATGCTTACTTGTTATAATCGGTAAACCAGAAGCCATCGCTTCCTGTATAGACAGCGGAAATCCCTCGCAGTCTGACGGCAAAACGAAAACATCACTAGCTTGGTATATTTCGCTTAGTTTCTTTTGAGAAATTGCCCCTAAGAACAAAACTTTGTCTTTCTCATTAGTCATGTACTCGGGCACTTCGCCCAAGCCAACAATAATTATCAAGTAATCGCTGCTCTTTACTTCAAAAAGTCTTTGAAAACCCTTCTTTTTTACTAACCTACCCACATAAAGGACTATTTTTTTGTTAAGCGGAAAGCCATATTTCTTTCGTATTTCCATTTTTGTTTTTTGGGTAACTGGGTGAAAAAGGGAAGTATTTACACCATTCATAAGTGTCACCGCACTTGTCCCGTCTTTCCCTAACCAATTTTTCACATCTTCGTTTACTACTATTATTTGATCGCTAAGCTTTAAAACTAGCTTTCCCATGGTTTTATTAGTCAACAACTGGAGAAGGTTAGTCAATCGATTTGGATAGGAAATAAAACCAGCATGCTGAGTCAGGACAAAAGGTTTAGCAAATCTTTTTGCAACCAAAGCAGCCAGCATTGAATGAGGATAAAGCATGTCGTGACTGTGGACGACATCTGCGTTTTCAATATGAGATATGACCTCGCGGCTCAAGAAAAAGAAAGGTACTGGAATACTGAATTTATCCATGAAATTCAGGCAGTTTTGCTTCAAATGTAAAACCCTGTTTCTTTTGAACCTTTTCCAAGTAGCCGGTATGTTGCTACTGACAAGAACGACTTGGTGTCCCAGTTTTGTCAAGCCTTCTGCTTGCATTAATGCTACCTGACCCAATCCACTTCCGATAAAAGGATACGTATAACTGACTAAGATAACTACATTCATTTAAATACTTCGGACTTCCTTTCGTTGGGAAACCAAAACAAATTTTTAAAAAACATGGCAAGTATCTGTATTCCATCCTTAAACAATTTAATCTTCGTTTCGCCTTCTCTTTCGTCATATGTAATAGGTACTGAATAAACTTCATAACCGATCTTGACAATCTTTGTTATCATTTCCATTTCAACTGTGAATCCGTCAGACTGAAGGTAAAGCTTTAATTTATCTGCCACTTCACGCTTAAATGCAAAATAGCCACTTAAAACATCGGTAATATTGGCTTGATAAAAATGCCTCACCAAAAAGGTGTAACCCCAATTTGCACATCTGTTTGCAAATTTCAGCGAATTCTTTAGCACTTTACCACCCAGTCTGGAACCAACTACAACGTCGCAAAAATCACTAACTAAAGGCTCGATCATCCGCAAAATCTCTTTTGATTTATATGTGTTATCCCCATCCAACACCACAACATAATTTGTGTCTATGTCCAGCGCCTCAAATCCGGCCTTTATAGCATTTCCTTTCCCGGGATTTTTTTCACTAACAATCCGTACATTTCTCTGGAGAGCTACTTCTACTGTTCCATCAGTTGAATTATTATCAATTACTATAACTTCAGTTTGATAACCCAAAGTGAAGAGTAAATCTCTTGGAATGCCATCTATTACCTTACCAATTCCTTTCTCTTCATTAAGACAGGGAATTAAAATTGATATCTTTTTCATATGTCCTCCTCAATCCAAAAGCTAATTTCCTGATCTTTATTAACCAAACTGACTGTAATTTTTGCTCTCCCAAAGGATTCTGGAATTAAAAACTCTTCAGGAACCGATTTTGTCTCACCGTGAGTCAAGATAAATTCTCCTTTCTCAATCAGGCTCATACCTTCGTTTTCAGAAACTAAAATCTCATAAACATAATTTGTATCTTTATACTCAAGATTCCGTGTTGTGAATTCAAAAGAGTAAGGTTTTCCTTTCTCGATTTGCTTCGGTATGTTTAAATGATTAGAAAAATATAGCTCCGTAAGCGGTTCACGTTGTCTTTTTAAATTAGGTATAAGGATCTCTTTTGTTGCTTTAATTGATAGAAGTGCACCTACTAAAATAACAAAGAGTATAACTATCGTTTTTGATATACCCGCGAGATTGGGCCGGTTTATAGATGTTTTAAGATCTCGAAAACCCATATTCGTGGCTTATAGTAACGACAAAGGGGCGGATAGTCAACATCATATCTATATCTATAGTAATTAGTGAAGTATTATCTTTGCACCAGATTACACAAAGTTAGATATAAACAACGGTATTAGAGGAATAATACTCCGGGTAATTTCGAATGTTTAATTAATTTCCCAAACCCTTCTGTCTTCGCCGCCGAGCTTCCAAAAATAAAATTTATTTATGCCCTTTAACCGGACAATATTTATTTTCTTTTCAAGAGTTTCTTTGTCTTCGAACCAGACTTCATGGTCTACACCATCTATCTCATATTTAAAATATTTTGAATGTGTTCTGGGTTCTAATTTAATATCCGCAGAAAATTGATTTGCAAGAGATTCAATATCTTCAAAAATGAGCGATACCACTTCTTCCCCTCCCCAATCATACCCATAAAGAGGAAGAGCTATAACAATTTTTTCTAAAGGAATCTGATCCAAGGCATAATCAACCACGTCTTTAAGATAATTATTGGGTGTTATTGATCCTGGGCTAGTCGCGGAATTATGATAATCATAAACCATAATTCGTATCTCATCAGCACTTTCGGCGAGTTTTTTCCAATCCTGACCCAACGACCCTTCCCAGTCGTTTTTCCCTGTTTTTGAGTGTACAGTGACCGAGAGAGCTTTATTTTTTTGGTGAACGACTTTTGCAACCTGATCTACAAATAAAGAAAAAGCGTCCTTTTGGTTCTCTTCAATAGTTTCGAGATCAAGATCAACACCTGCATAAACTTCTGTATCAGTTATTTTTCCTAACGTTTGGATAAACTTTGTTATTTTATCTTTACTTTCCAAAAGCTTAGATATCCTTGTTCCGTCCAAGTCATTAGAGATCGAAGGAATAATCAAGATTTTTTTGTCTTGGGTATGCTGTCTTATTTCTTCCTCCTTGGTTTGATCGTTTTTGACGAGATCTGAGTATTCATCCAACTTATACCAGACAGGTGAAACACTTTTAAGTACAGTGTTTCTGTCTAAGCTTTCGTTAGCCAAATCCTCGCCCCAATAGGAAATCCAAGCACCAAATTCAGGTGGCATATCCATAATAAGGTAAGTAGATTCGGGCACCGGAGAAATAAATTGTTTAAAGCCAAAAAGATTACTCAAATAAGAAATTACCACCAAAAATATTGTAAAGATTAACGAAAATAGTACAAACTTTCTCACTTTCTTTTAATAAATTTACCAAGAAGCTTCTTTATTGTAGTTGAAGTTTTTGCCACAACAATTACCAAAAGGTGAATAACTAGTGAAATATTATTTAATCCAGGGATGGGCTGAGCCATAATTTCCTTTCTGAAATCTGCCATCTTCTAGTCCTTTGCCACTCTCCTGAGGGAGCAAGACCGAATAAGACCTTGAGAAAACTCTTAATAAAAATTAATCCGGTAAAAAGTCTCATAAAATAAAACTGAGGGATGTAAAGCATCATTCTGTATTCTTTGTATTTTAGTATTGTGTAAAGAAGCGATGGTAAAAAAAATAACCAGAAATCAAATATAAAAGGATAAATCATAAGCTCGTACCTAAACCTTATTATGACTGGAGAAAGAAGAAGAAGCGCTAAGACTATAAAACCATTAAAAATTCCCTCTGTTGCGAGTAGTGCCACTTCTAAGTCAAACTTCTGTCCTCCCCAGGGAACATTATGTTTTATAACACATTGCCAGAAACCCTTATACCATCTCTCTACCTGTTTAGCAAAGTCTCGAAAAGTTCCGGGATCTTGGGTATTAACTGTAGCTTTCGAGCAATACCCGATTTTCCCCAGTTTTTTCCTGTGTATTTCAAAAGTAAGATCCATGTCTTCTGTTACAGTATCCCTTGAAAAGTGTATCTTTTTAAACACCTTCGATCGATAAACAGTGGCGCAGCCTGGGCAAACAGCAATTGTGCTTGTCGCATTTTGTGAGTTTTTATATATATTTTGCGAAATTTCATATTCCCAAAGCCTGTATGCGGTAATCCAAGATGAATTATTTCCTATAACCTTGCCCGTAACTGCTATTAATTTCCTTTTTTTATTTAAAATAAAGCATTCGAGGATATTTTCTAAAAATTGAGATGCGGGCACGGCATCTGCGTCAATTGGCATTATGTATTCGTATTTTTCAGTTAGTTTAAATTTATTTATACCGATGTTTAATGCGCCTGCTTTGCCGGAGTTTTTGCGCAAAGACAAGACGTTATTTAACGGAAGGAATTTTAGCGCCAGCTCAAAAGTTTTATCCTTTGAATTATCATCGACTAGGTAAACGTCATGTTTATTTATATAAGACAATATGGTTTTTAGAGTTTTTTCAATAACAAACTCCTCATTTGAGGCTGGGATAATAATTGCCGTTTTTGAATTATTTTGTTTCATTTTATTGACAAAACCTGCTCCGGCAACGCAACTTGAAGTTTTGATTCCTCGACTAACTTAGTAATTTCATCAAGAAACTCCGGAGTAATTGCGTAAATATCATTTGAATAGTCTATCTGGTGAAACATCAAAACAACCCACTTTCTATTTACTTTTGCATCGTTTAGAAGACCTTTGATATCCTCAATTTTAGTTGTGTTAATAATAGTGTCAGCTTTAATAAAATAGGGATCCTCTAAAGGAATATCATTTAGCCCAGGTTCCGAGGTTCTCATTGACTTATAATACGTTTTTGCTATTTCATTTAATTTATCATCAACCACCCCACAGGGTACTACATAGTTATCAGCCAAAAGACCTTGAGACATTATTTCAATCTTAGAATATCTTAACTCGAATTCAAGTTTCTTGTACGTCATTATTTCTTGGTCACATTCGTGACTTACGCTATGTGAGTTGATTTCCCAGCCATTAAACTGCAACTTCTTTATTTGCCACCATTTTATATAACCTTCATATTTAATTAGCTCCGTTGGGACAGCTAGAGCGCCTTTAAAGCCATGCTTTTCAAGTATGGGGAAACCGTTAGTATATTGACTCATCCACGCATCGTCGAACCAAAAAGTTACAATGCCTCTTTTTTCCCATTCAAAGGAATCAATTAAATCTAGTTTTACCTTGGCTATTTCATCTTTATGAATTGTTGCATCGCTTAATTTTGGAAGATTATTCTGCGGTTCTACCTCATTTGCTTCGGATGACGTTATGTATTTTGTAATCAAAAATATCAAGATAGCTGGTATAATCATCCACATAGTTAATTTTAATTTCATGGATTAAAACCTCCTCTCATATATTTTGACCCCTTTTTCGTTATAAATTTCATGATAGTTCTCTTCAATTATTTCTGAAATTAAACTATTTAGTTCTTTGCTTCTTTCAAGTTTGGGAATGTTTTGATTTTCAAGTTCTATAAAGTTAAAATAACCATCTTCTACCGCCCGCGTGTAAATATTACTACCTTCATTACTCTTTTCATTTTCCAAATAATTTATATAGTCGAATGTAACGGTATATACAGGATTTATTTTTTCATATAATGCTAAAACGAATGCGTCGCCTGACTCAGTTAAAACTGTATCTCCCTTTTTAACTCTACCGTTAAGAAAATTTAATGACTGACCTAAGTTTAACCATTTATTATTTATTGTAGGCATCACCGAAAAAAGGTAAATTAACATAAATAATAAAAAGCCTATAAAATTGCCTCTTAAGAATGATTTCGCTCTTTTTCCTATATTTATTTTCTCGTAAATTAAAGGTAAAGCAATCCCTATTGGGATGGACATAAAAACTCCAGATAAGAAAATGTGTTTATCATAAGAAGGTGCACCCGGGTAAACAAAATGAAAAACCAATACAAAAAGCGTACCCATAATGAAACTTACAGCCGTCTTTACTTTTTTTGAAAATATTAAATATAAAAACGAAATTAACGCCAAAGGTGCTATCAACAAATATTCATTTACGAACATCTGTATTTTTGTTGGAATATCTAATATTTCTAAGGTGGATTCGGTGGTAATATAGGTATAAAGATTACTTAAATTTGTAACAGTATAAAAACCAAACATTAAAAGTATCGGAATAATAAAGTAACTAAACCAGCCATTTTTAAAAAGATTCTTGAACTTCAATTTTTTTAGATAGAGGAGGGACACTAAACACGCGTAAAGTACATATATTACTGCTAAATATTTGAATAAAAATGATATGAAAAAGGCAACACTTGAAAGCATATAAAGCTCATTTTTGGGTTCTTTATCTTTCATGTTCCGAAATAAAAAATAAAGACCCAAAAAAATGAACATAAAACTGGGTATATCGTAAGTTGCTAGCCTTGAGATATAAAATGAAATGGGTAAAAGAGCCACTATGGCAACTGTAACTAGGGCTGTTGGAAGTTTTTGCCTTTTCTTCTGAAATAGAGCCGCAGTCTCACCGGCCAAATAAATTGTACCCATACCAAAAAGTACGTTTATAAATCTTGAGAACTCAAGTCCACCAATCTTGTAGGCAATTGCTGTTACTACCGGATATGTATAAGGACTACCGGCCATCCAAGTTACGGCATCCAGATTTTCCCAGTCTTTTTTGAAAAGACCTTCTGTGCCCACGACTACATAAATTGCCTCATCATTAAATGGACTATTGTAATTAAGATTAATAGCCCGCAGTAGCAAGGCCAAAAAAATAATCGCAATAAAAATAAATCGCGACATTAGAAGTATTATACCTATAATATGTTAATAAGTCAATTATATTGCCTATTATTGTAGTACTATAGTATTACAATCTCTCAACGCTATAATACTCTGGATAATAAAGAAATATTGCTGGCGAATCTTCGAGTAAAAACCTTTGAAAATCAAGATAAATTTTTTTCCTGGATTCGAAGTCAAGTTCCGTGCGTCCATCTTCAAGCAAATTATCAATTCTTGGACTTTTGTATTTTGTTATATTAGTCTCTATTTGTGTAGAGTGCCACACAGAATATTGATCTGGATCAATTGGAATATCGTAAATTGCTAGAAAAAGTTGGTATTCGTGAGGTGTAATAGAAGAAACTTGGACGGAAGTATTAACCCCAATTTCTTTTAAGTTTTGGGCAATTTTTTCAGCTACCGGAAGTAAAGAAGGATAGGAAGCAATTTTTACTTCCAATATTTTATTATCTTTATCTTTTAGATATTGATCCATAATCTCTTTTGCACGCTCTTTATCATAATCGTATGATTTGACTTGAGGATTATAGGCCCAGGAGTTAATAGAAATAGGAGAGCTTGCCCGCTCCCCCAAGCTTTCTTTGTCTATGGCGTAGGCAAAAGCCTGGCGAAGTGTCTTGTCTGTTAGAAGATTATCTTCTGTATTTATAAAAATTATAACTAGTCTGTTTCTATTGACTTCATTAGCAATTTTGACCGTATTCCATGAGTCGAGTGGTTTCGGGTCAATAAGGCCTTCTATCTTGTCAACCTCGGCAGTTCTAAAAGCCAGTTTAGTCTGATCTTCTGTGGGATAAAACTTATAAATCTTTTTAGTACCACTATCATCTGATATAGCTAAAGTTTGGACAAAGCTACCCATCAGAGTTATTTTATCTATTTTCCAGCTTGATACACCAAGTAATCCTTTCTTAAATACTGGTTTTGATACAACAACAGGGAAAGGACTATAAGGTGTTGAAAGTTTAAAGACGATAGTATTTTCATCCGGGAATTCACTTATTACATCGCTAAAATTGTAGTTTAAATCTCTTGACTTAAGTGGAGAACCGTCGTTCCATTTTAAATCTTTCTTGAGAATAAAGATCCATGTCTTTCCCTTATCTGGAGTTTCCCAACTTTGCGCCAAGTCCGGCTCTACTTTACCGCTTTCTTCGGTTTTTGTAAGTCCGCGAGATATCTGACGCTGTATATTATATGGAATATCCTCAACAGTAAATCTTCCAGAAATGCCGATCCTTACTATTTTGTTGTCGAAAATTAAAGGTGCTATAGCACGCACAAAAAAAAATGAAATAGTTCCTATTATAATACTCAGGATAAAAACTAATCGAAAACGAATAATAAATTCGATAAGAAGCCTTGTTAGGTATCTAATCGTAAACATGAATTGTACTACACTAAAAGCTCGAGCGTAGATACGAGTAAAAAGATAAAAGATATAACAAAAGTAAAACGAAACACTTGATTTTCAAGGCCGCGCCTAGTAAAGGAAAAGTTTGCACTTCCCCATACTCTTCCGAACCCCTTTCCTTTAACTTGGAGTGAAATAAGGACAATTAATACTAACCCCGAAACTATTTGGCTGATAAGAAGAATCTCTTTTGACATAATAAGATTATAACTTATTGAGGATTACTTTGCGACCCAGTAACTAAGAGTGACAAAAAGAGATAGTAAAAATGAAAAACCTACGTATGAGAGCACTCCGGTCCATTCTGTAGGAGGAATGTTAATTAACTCAGAAGAAAACCCAGCAAATTTAAAAGAAATCACCTTAAACTCTTCTAGAACCAAATCCACAATGAATAAAGTAACAGCAAATCCTACCCATCTGAAAACCCCGAATGTGACTAGGTTTAACGGAAGCAGAAGTAGATTGACTACAGGCTTAACTAGATACATTGAAACTGTTAGTACTGCAACAGTTATAAAAAAGCTTTTTGCTCCTTGGCTAAAAACTAATCCTACTGCAATAATATTCGCAAAATAAAGTGACAACGCTTGTATACTAAAAGATCGGATTAGCCTTTTCATAAAAGCTTCTTTTTTACTTAAGAACTATTTTACATTTTTAATAAGTAGTTCTACAAGTTTATGGTGATATGCTCTTGCGAATCGGTGGGCTTCATCTCTAATTTTTTGAACGAAGTTGAGGGCGGGTCCAGTAAGTCTATATTCACTAAATCTTCCCTCATTCATAAAAACTAACGTTTCGTAGCGCTTTGCTATACCTATTATCGGCACAACCCCCTTTAGAGCGTCAACGGCTGCTTTTACCTGGGGCTTACCTCCGTCTACTATAATTAAATCCGGCGTTCCCCAGGAAGAGTTTCTTGAAAGGTCGCTGATATGACTTACTCTTCTTAAAATTACTTCTTTGATGGAGTCAATGTCGCTTTTGCTATTTTCGGACTTAATTTTGAACCGTTTATAGCTAGATTTATCAGCTAAACCTTTCGTAAATACCACCATTGAAGCCGCAGGGCTTGTGCCTGTTAGATGACTTACATCGAAACACTCAATCCGATTTAACCTTTTAGTTACAATTCCATGACTTTTTAGTACCCTCTTTAGCTCATTTTGCTCATTTCTTGTAATATCTTCCATTAAATTCGGATTTTCAATGTAATTAAAATTTAAAAATTTTTTTGTTGTCAGATTGTTAAATAATATAAGTTGATTTCTAATCTCTATTGCTTTTTCATACTCTTGGTTTTTTGAAAATTTATCCATTTCACTAATTAACCCTTTCTTCACTTTTTTTAGTCTTCCGTCAAGAGTAGCCCTTACTCTTTTGATATTTTTAAGGTACATCTTACTTAAATCTTTTTTAATCTTTAAATTTAAAGTTTTTTCTATTAAATTCGGGCAGGGATTACACAATCCAATCTGATTATAAATGCACGCAGTTTTACTGATTTTGTGGTCGCTAAAGGGAAGTACTTCTCGGATTGTTTTTAGTAATGTCTTTGTTTCCTTGAAACTTAGGTATGGGCCCCAATAGAATTTTACCTCATACAAATTTGTTTTTCTCACAGCTTTAACAATTGGGTATTTATCATTAGTAATTCCTATATAAATTGGAGACTTGTCGTCTTTAAGTTCTATATTATATTTTGGTTTGAGACTATTTATAAGCTTAGCTTCAAGTAGAATTGCTTCAAATTCACTATTTACAGTAATGGTCTCTATAATCTTTGATTCTTTGACCATTCTCATTGTCTTTGTTTCAAGATTCAAGTTGAAGTAACTTTTGACTCGGTTATTTAAATTTTTAGCCTTTCCCACATATAGAACTTCTCCGTTATTGGATTTAAAGATATATATACCACTAACATCGGGGAGAGTATGAAGAGAAATCGACTCAATCTCGTGAATTCTTCTTGCCATATGTTTTTCTTACGAAAAAAAACAATACAAAAATTAATAAAATTATTATAAAAAGAATTAACGCAAGGCTAAAAACTATAACCTCGTTTTTATAAGTTTCTATGCTTTTATTTTGGTCCTTTAGAATAACTGTAATAACACGAGGTGTACTTTTACCCAAAAAGCTATATGGAACGGTTGTTATTTTTTCAAAAGTCGAAAAAGGGGCAAGAAATTTAATCATGTTTAAATTAACAGTCGTCTTGTCAAAAAGTACTTGAAACCTCTCGCTATAAAGAGCTGTGTTACCTGTGTTTGTTATACTTATCTTTATTTTGGAGTCGGTCCAAGGTCTTGTAGAAATTGGCTCAAGAACGATATCAACTGATTGGGTATGTGTTAACCCTTCAGTTGCGAGTGTCACAAAGACATCCTTTTGAGGATTTGGGCCAAGTTTATAAGAACCTGGAGGATATGGTTTTTGAGGATCTTTTCCGTGCATTACAAAAGTAAAATGCCTGAGATCAAGTTTACTAAAATAATCAGTACCACCTGTTGTCGAACCCCATGTAGGATCAACGGGTTTCCAATAACCTAATTCTTCGTCCCAATACTCAGGCCATGCATGCAAGACGTCAGCGACCAAAGAAAGGGGTTGGATAACAGGATTTTCTGAATACGCAAATCCGTTTACTTCCCTTGCGGGGATTCCGGCTGCGCGTGCGATCGCTATAAAAAGATCTGTGAACTCCGTACATATTGCCTTTTGTTGATTATCTAACGCAGCAACTGCACCTAATCTTTCTACATTTGGCCTAACTTTTGAATAGTCATAAACTAAAAAAGACGAAACATAGTCATAAATAGCTTTTGGAGTTTTAAGTTTACCCGCCAACTCCTGAATTTTGGAGTCATTTACTTGCCAAAGATTTGTTTCCAACAACGACTCTTCTAAATATTCTTTGGAAGGGAGTGGAAAACTTGAATCTGCTGACGAGTAAATTTCAACAGCGCCAACTACTTTAATATCCAGTTTCTCCCGAGGATCGAGTACAAAAGTTGCCAACCAGTTATTTTCTTCGTCAGGATAAATGTTTTTTGGTCTTGGATCGATTGATTTTAGAATTACCTTTTGAAAAGCTGTGTCTGGAGGTATTGCAATATCCAATTTTGACTCTTTGTTTAGAGGATTCTCCAGATGATAAGATAAATCAAAATCAAAGACTTGAAAATCGCCGAAAGCAGCTGTTATTCCGTTTAAAGGTACATCTTGGGATTTAAAGAAAAAGGCAAAAAAATTTTCTCTTTGTTGCTCAGTAGTCGGCTTTGGTGAAATATAAGCTGGCCTGCCGAATATAGAGGGGGTTAAAAGTGTTACGCTTGTTACATCGTAAACATTATTTGCCTCTTCTTTTGGAATTGATATTTCCCAAACCGAACCGGTTTTAGTTACAAAATCGTCTGTTTCAAAAAATATCTCAAAGGATCTTTTTTTTCCAATACCTACAACCTTATCAAGTTCTATGATAAGCACCCAATAATCTTCCCCTTTTTGTGTAAGTATAATTAAAGATTTGCCGTTTTCAAAAGCCTTGGGGTTTTGCGGACTCGTTCCTTTAACAATTAAGCTAAATTTGTCTGCGTAGTATTCTGTTGTTAAATTTTCGATTGTTATTTCGTGATTTACAACTGTAACTTCGTTTTCTTCGACGAGATACGATATACTTGCAGTCGTTTTAAAATTATCAGTTGTAGCGAATACTGATTTTAGGCCAATAAAAAATAATAAAAAAAGGTGTGCAAGAAATATTTTTTTCATTCTTAAATAAATTTTAAAGCACTTTTGTCAAAAAATCTCCTGTGTAACTATTTTTGTTTCGGGCAACTTGCTCTGGTGTTCCTTCGGCAATAACGTAGCCGCCCCTGTCCCCTCCCTCGGGTCCAAGATCAATTATCCAGTCAGAATTTTTAATCACGTCTAAATTGTGCTCGATTACGATAACAGTATTTCCTCTATCAACCAAAATTCTAAGAACTCTTAACAATTTTTCAAGGTCTGCAAAGTGAAGGCCAGTGGTCGGTTCGTCTAATATATATAGTGTTCTGCCTGTTGACCGTTTAGACAGTTCACTTGATAGTTTCACCCTTTGAGCTTCTCCTCCGGACAACGTCGTTGCGGACTGACCCAGCTCGATATAATCAAGACCAACATTTTTTAGTGTTTCAAGCTTGTTTATAATCGCTCCATTGGCGTGAAAAAAATCCAAGGCCTCAGACACCGGCATCTTTAAAACGTCCGAAATATTTTTCCCACGGTAATTTACTTCTAAAGTTTTTTGGGTATAGCGAGTTCTTTTACAAACCTCGCATGTTATCCAAATGTCACTCATAAACTGCATTTCGATTTTAATTTGCCCTTGCCCCTCACATGTTTCACACCTTCCCCCTTTTACATTGAATGAAAACTTACCCTTATCAAGTCCTAATGCTCTAGCGTCTCGTGTTGTAGAAAATAAGTCACGAATAAGGTCAAAAACTTTAGTATAAGTTGCTGGGTTACTTCTTGGAGTTCTTCCGATCGGAGACTGATCAATGAGAATTACTTTGTCCAAAAAATTTTCACCTTTTATATCTTTATAAGCTCCGGGTATTATTTTGTGAAAAGGATTTTTTAAAACCATTAAGGCATGATAAAGAGTTTCTACAACGAGAGTCGACTTACCTGATCCTGAAACGCCTGTTACACATAAAAATTTGCCAAGGGGGATAGTAATATTTATGTTTTTAAGGTTAAACTGGGACGCGCCGATGAGGGTTAATTCTTCCTTGACCATTTTGTTATTAATAGAATTTGATCTAACAATAATTTTCTCTTTTCCTGATAAATATTTAGCTGTAATAGAATTTCTGTTTTTTAACAATTCTTTCGGAGTTCCCGATGCAATAAGTTTACCTCCAAGGCTTCCTGCTCCTGGTCCGAAATCGAAAATATAATCACTTGAGAGCATCATTTCTTTATCATGCTCCACCACAAGTACAGTGTTACCCATGTCCCTTAAATTTATTAAAGTTTTTATAAGTTTTTTATTGTCTCTGGGATGAAGACCAATAGTTGGTTCATCTAATACATACAAAACTCCAGTTAGTCCGGAACCTATTTGCGATGCGAGTCTTATCCTTTGGAGTTCTCCACCGGCTAATGTCCCAGCTCTCCTCTCTAAGGTCAAATATTCAAGGCCAACTGAAGACAAGAAGGATAATCTTGACACTATTTCGAAAATTATGGGATTTGCTATAGTTCTTTCCTTATCACTCAGTACATTTAACTCAAGATTTTTTATCCACAAAGTCAAATCTGTAACCGATTTTTTTGAAATATCTGCGATTGATTTGCTTTCAATAGTAATACTTAACGACTCCTTTTTAAGTCTTGCCCCAAGGCAGCTTTCGCAGGGTGTCTCACGCATAAATTTCTCCGTCCCCAACCTTACGTAATCTGACTGGGTATTTGCGTGGCGTAAAGTTAGTTCACCAACAAACCCGTCAAAAGATTCATAAATGTAGGTAAGGTTCCCCATCCTGTTTGTACCTTCCACTTTAAAAACCTCTCCCTTTTTACCAAAAAGAAGTAAATCTTTCTTTTCTTTATTTAATGAATTAATGGGGGCTTTTATGTCTATATTTTCTTTTTTACAAAAAGTCTTAACAATTCTTGAAAACCACGTGTCGTGTTCAAACATACTAGAGAAAGGAATAACTCCACCCTCGATTACTGATAGCTCCTCTGCAAATAGTAAATTTGGCTCAACCTTTAAAATACTTCCTAGCCCCAAACATTTTGGGCAAGCACCATGAGGAGAATTAAATGAAAAAGTTCTAGGTTCAAGAGGAGGCAAACTGACGTTGTCAACGGGGCAGGCAAATTTTTCGGAATAAAGATGATCTTCAAGTATTTTTGGAAACTCTGGTAAAATCAGTGTCTTGTCTTTAATCAATGATACTACAACCTGTCCCTCCGAGAGTTTAAGAGCCTGTGATATTGACTCAGATAACCGACTATGTAAATTATCAAGATAAAGCTTGTCGGAAAGGTTTTTTGATTCAATACTCAATTTGTCGATCAAAACATCAATGGTATGTTTGTTGGTTTTTATCAGATAGAAATCCTCGCTTAAGTTTTTGATAACATCATCAATCCTGACGTATTTAAGGCCTTTTGTACGGAGGTTATCAAAAAGGCTTGAAAATTCTCCCTTTCTGTCTTTGACAAGTGGGGAAAAAACCGCAAACCTTACCACTTTCGATTTATAGGAATTTTCTTTTATAAGGCCTTTTATGGAGGCTACTATCTGATCCAAAGATTGGCTTGCAATTTCCCTTCCGCATAACGGACAGTGGGGGTGACCAACTCGGGCAAAAAGAAGCCTTAGGTAATCATAAACTTCAGTAATCGTGCCTACAGTCGAGCGGGGGTTATGTGATGTGCTCTTTTGGTCAATAGAGATTGAAGGAGATAGGCCAGCGATTGAATCGACGTCTGGTTTATCCATTACGCCCAAAAATTGTCTGGCATATGTTGATAAGGACTCTACGTAGCGCCTTTGACCTTCAGCATAAATAGTATCAATTGCAAGAGAACTTTTACCTGATCCCGATACCCCCGTAAAAACGACCATTTTGTTTTTCGGAATGTCGATATCAATGTTTTTTAAATTGTGCTGTCTAGCCCCTCTAACTTTTATATATTCCATAACAATTAAACCACCCAAAATCGCGTGGCAACAAATTGTAGCACAAAATTATATCTTGAGGCTTTTGATGTATTTCTTAAAATCGCGGAAAATTTATGCTACTCCAACTCTCTTACTTTGTCGCGGATAGTGGCGGCAAGCTCAAAATCCAAATTATCGGCAGCTATTCTCATTTCCGTTTTTAGTTTTTTTGCTATCTTTTTGGCGTCCATCGGTGTGAGAGATTTTATGTCCAGTTTATCCAATATTTTACTAACTTGTGTCTTTTTTGTCTCAAAAAGTTCACTAAACTCTCCTTCTTGCCTTTCTATTACCCGATCGCGAATAGGCTTTACTATAGCCTTGGGTACAATATTATTTTTTTCATTCCATTTAAGCTGATAATTCCTACGTCTTTCTACTTCATCAATGGCTTTTTTCATTGAGTTGGTAACGTTTTGTGCATATAAAATAACCCGGCCTTCAGGGTGACGGCTAGCCCTACCCATCGTCTGAATCAAGGACACCTCACTACGTAAAAATCCCTCTTTATCGGCATCTAAAATTGCGACCAACGTCACCTCAGGAAGATCCAACCCTTCACGCAATAAATTAATTCCAACCAAACAATCATATTTACCGCTTCTCAGTTCATCTAAAATATCGGAACGTTCCAAAGTCTTTACATCCGAATGCAGATAATTAACTTTAAGCCCTTCCTTCTTGAGAAATTCCGACAAATCTTCAGCAGTTCTTTTAGTAAGCGTAGTAATAAGCGCTCGTTGACCTTTAAGTCTCAAGTTTTTGACTTCTTTTAAGATATCTAGGACTTGAGTCGTAACCTGTCGCACGTCTATCATTGGGTCTACTATGCCTGTTGGGCGAACAAGCTGCTCTGCTACAAACCCTTTTGACATCGATAGTTCCCAATCACCTGGAGTGGCACTAACAGCCAAAAAATTCGGAACCCTTTTCATAAACTCCGTGAAAGTCAAAGGTCTGTTGTCAAAAGACGCAGGAAGCCTGAAACCATAATCAACCAATACTTTTTTGCGTGAAAGATCCCCGGTGTACATTCCTCGGATCTGTGGAAATGTTATGTGGCTTTCATCGACAACAACCATCCAGTTTTTTCCGTAAGCTTGTTTAAAATAATCTAAAAGACTATGTGGTGCTTCGCCTGGTTGTCTTCCGTCAAAATATCTCGAGTAATTTTCGATTCCCTTGACATAGCCCACCTCTTTTATCATCTCAAGGTCGTAATTAACTTTCTGAGTCAACCTTCGTGCTTCAAATTCTTTACCTTCATTTTTAAGCTCAGTTGTGCGCTTATCCAAATCCTGTCTTATTATTTCGAATATATTATTTTGTCTAAACACTTGAGAGAGAAAATGTTTTCCTGGGTAAAGTACAAAAGACATTAAGTTTGTTATCAACTTTCCAGATATCGGGTCAAATGTAGTAATCTTTGAAACTTTTTCTTCTTCAATTTCAATCCGAAGACTTATATCTTGGTATGACGGATAAACGTCAATTGTGTCACCAAATACTCGAAATGTTCCACGATGGAATCCAAAGTCTGACCTTACATATTGAAGTTCGACAAGACGGTTTACTACTTCATTTCTTGCTAAATTACTGCCTATTTTTGTTTCAAGTGTAAACTTACCATAATCTTTAGGTGAACCGATATTGTAAATACAGCTTACCGAAGCGACCACTATTGTATCCTTTCTAGAAAGTATATTCGTGGTTGTTTGGAGCCGAAGTTTGTCAATGAGCTCATTTATTGATGCATCCTTTTCGATATATGTATCTGTTGATGGTATATAAGCTTCAGGCTGATAGTAATCATAATATGACACAAAGAAAGAAACGGCATTTTCCGGAAAAAAATCCCTCATTTCCTGATAAAGTTGTGCGGCTAATGTTTTGTTGTGAGATATGATAAGCGTTGGAAGCTGGAGTCTATAAATACTACTGGCAACCGAAAAAGTTTTTCCAGATCCTGTCACACCCAAAAGCACTTGATATTTATTTCCATCTTTAATCCATTTCGTAATTTTTTCAACAGCTTGAGACTGGTCACCAGTAAGTCCAAAGCTAGACACAAGTTTAAACTTTCCCATATGAACAATTATAGCTCACGCTTTTGTTTTCAACGATTTTGATATATTTTGTCATATTGACATATTCGGGTTTTATTTGTAAAAAGTATATATGACACTCGTTGTATACAAAAGGCAAAGACAGATAATGGACTTCATTAGACAATATATTGAAGTGAACAATTCGGCACCGACCCTTCGTGAAATTGCAGACTCTATAGGAGTTGGTTCGCTTGCTACTGTTCACGAACACCTTGCCAATCTTGAAAGTAAAGGGCTAATTAAAAGGACTGGTGGAAAAGTTAAATCAATTACTTTGCTTGATAAAAAGAGCATAAAAGAAAGTAGTGATGGCCAAAGCTTAACCGTTCCAATACTAGGTTTTATTGCAGCGGGTTTACCTATCGAAACATATACAGACCCCAACGCTACCATTTCCATTCATCCCACTTTCGTATCCGGTCAAAAGCGAGTCTATGTACTCCAAGTCAAAGGAGAGTCTATGATAGATGAGCAAATCAGGGACGGAGACTTTGTCGTTGTTGAACAAACTGAAAACGCCAGAGACGGCGACATAGTAGTAGCCCTACTTGATAATGGTATGGCCACTCTTAAACGTTTTTTTAAAGAAGCTACGCGCGTAAGGTTAGAGCCGGCAAATTCTACAATGGAACCCATTTTTGTCAGAAATGTCAAAATTCAAGGAAAAGTAGTTGGACTGATACGAAAGTACATTAACTAACTTAAAAAAAGTGCTTCTTTTTAGCTGTTTCTGATATTTTTCCTAACAAGTTTCGTCCTGTCATTTCAATGGGTGGAGTAATCCCTAGAAGAGAAAGTATTGTGGGTGAAACATCCGCAAGTATTCCGACTTCCAGGGTAAAAGGTTTATTCAAAAACTCTTTAGAAATTACCACAAAAGGAACGGGAAAAGTGGAGTGTTCCGTATCGATTGCTCCTGTTTCCAAGTTTATCATCTCTTCCACATTACCATGATCTGCTGTAAGTATTAGATATCCACCGTATGCTAATATAAAATTCGCCAGCCCTCCAATGCAATCATCTATAACCTTACACGCAGTAACCGCCGCACCAATATTGCCTGTATGACCCACCATATCAGCGTTAGCAAAATTAACAAGAGCAAAAGAATATCCGTTATTTTTTAATCTTTCTATAATCTCTTTTGTAAGTTCATGAGCTGACATTTCAGGTTTTAAGTCGTAGGTGGGTACTTTAGGTGAGGGTACAATTAAATTTTCCTGCTTGGCAAAATCTCCCTGTAAGCCGTTAAAGTAGTAAGTCACAAATCTTTCCTTTTCGGATTCGGCAGCACGTAGTTGTTTAAGGTTATTTTCGGAAATTATTCTTCCTAAAGGCATATTTATAAGTTCCGGAGCATAAGCCACCTTTGCTCCGTTTTCGACCAAAATCTTTTCGTATTCGGTCATTGTGACAAAATAAAGGTTTGAAAGTGGGGCCCCCCTCTCGAAAGTTGGACGAGTTGTATCTGTTGTAACCAAATGGCTTTTCTCATATTTTATTCTGTAAGGGTCAAACTCCATTGCAGCAGTTTGCTTTTCAAAATCTTTTAAGACAAAGGCACGCGACAATTGTCTAGGTCTGTCAACTCTGAAGTTAAAAAAGATTATGGAGTCGTTACTTTTGATTGTCGCTAATGGATTCCCTAGAGAGTCGACGATAAGAGACGGTTCAATAAACTCGTCTGTCTTTCCTTGATTGTATGAGCTTTCAATTGCTTCTTCCGGGGTTGAAACTTTGCTGCCTGCTCCTTTAGTTAGGGCAAAATATGCTTTCGCTGTCCTATCCCAACGAAGATCTCTGTCCATTGCCCAATACCTACCCATAATGCTTGCAATAATACCAACGTTTTCCCTTTTTATTACCTCATGTACCTGGCTTATATATGTTCTAGCCGAAGTTGGTGCCGAGTCCCTTCCATCGGTAAAAAGATGCAAATAAACCTTCATAAAATTCTCATTTTTAGCAAATCTTAGCAATGCGAAAAGGTGCTCTATATTTGAATGTACTCCACCCGCGCCAACCAGACCCATCATGTGAACATTCGAACCGTTATTTTTAGCATGTACGAAAGCGTCTTTTAACACTTTATTTTCAAAAAAACTCCCGTCTGCAATCGACATATTAATTCTTTGCAGATTCTGGTAAATAATCCTTCCGGCGCCTAAATTGAGGTGTCCAGTTTCAGTATTACCATCCTCTCCTTTTGGTAGTCCAACAGATTCTCCTGAAGCTAAAAGTTGTGTATGTGGGAAAGAAGCCCAAAATCTCGTAAAGTTTGGAGGCTGAGCCTGGGATATAGCATTACCTGGACCTGGTGGTGCGATACCCCAACCATCAAGAACTACCATTATTACTTGATTATTTTCCATCTAATTGAAGTTTACACAAGACTAAAGCTCCAAGTCTATAGCGGAAAGCCTGTTGTACTTAGCAACTCTTTCACCTCGGGCAGGCGCACCAAACTTTACATAATCGGCACCAATTCCAACTGCAAAATCAGCTATAAACCAGTCGTTGGTTTCACCGGATCTGTGGGAAACTATAATTTTCAAACCTGCGTCCTTAGACATTTTTACAACTTGAAGTGTTTCTGTTACAGTCCCAACCTGGTTAGGCTTAACCAAAATACTATTGCAAGCTTTTTCTTTTATGGCTTTTTGGACTCTTTGTGTATTCGTAACAAGAAGATCATCTCCGACTATCGTTACGCTTTTACCCAAAATCTCTGTTATTTTTTTCCAGCCTTCCCACTGGTCTTGTTCTAAAGGATCCTCCAGAATAGCAAGGTGATATTGGTCGTTCATGCTTTTATAATATTCGATCATTGCATTTTCGTCTAAAGGGGACGATTTATCACGAATTGTATATGATCCGCCTTCAAAAAATACTGATGCAGCAACATCAAGTCCCAAAAACACTTCTCTTCCTAAGCTATATTTTGAAAGATTTATTGCTTCGATTAATAGTTCCAAT
>MGGH01000015.1:5910-15436 GCA_001792305.1 Candidatus Woesebacteria bacterium RIFCSPHIGHO2_01_FULL_39_23 | reverse complement strand
TTTACTCATGATGAAGTCGAATTTCTATTAGGAGTCAGGGCTGATAGTTTAGAGGCCTTTGCAGCGCAATGCAACAAATATCTTGAAGGCCAGGCTGCAAGAAAAGGCACTGAAAGACTTGAATAAATTTGCCGATTTTAGGCTGTACTGCTTTTGGCTACAGCTTGGGCATGTGTAAGCTGTTCAGGAGTATTTACACCAAAAGTTACCTCAGGTGCGATATCAACCACCGAAACAGTTTTTCCCTGACTAGCTGCCAGTTTAACCATGTCGGTCAATAAAAATTCACCCTGCTTGTTTTCATCTGTAAGTCCACCTACATTTTCAATAAGCCAGGCTGTATCGAAGCAAAAAATGCTCGGGTTGACGGTTTTAATTCCAAGTTGTTCTGGTGTCGCGTTTTTTCTCTCGACAATATCAACCACATTTCCAGCGTTATCTCTAATTACCCTTCCAAAATCATTAAACCCAGCATATTCGTCTTCAAAATTTGGGACAGTTACAGTTGCCATGGTTATCGCAGGTAATCTGTCCATGTGCGCTTCGATAATTCTATTGATAGTAGCCGCATCAATTAAAGGCATATCCCCATAAAGAACTAATGTAAACACAGAATCTCTAACCGCCTCAACGGCCGAAGCTACAGCGTGACCGGTACCAAGTTGCTTCTCCTGGCGGACAAAATTATATCTATCCCTCCCCAGTGTATCCATAACCTGATCGGCCTTAAAACCTACAACAATTACAGGAGTCGACTTTATTATCGACAGATCTATTGCTTCAAGGACACTTCCAATCAAATTTCCCTCCAAAAAAGGAATAAGTACTTTGGGATCAAGTTCCTGCTCCGATGTGCCAGGAGGCTTCATCCTTGTCCCCTTTCCAGCAGCCAGAATTACAACCCTATGTGGCGGAAAATCACTACCGGTCTCAGACATATACTCCTCTCACTCGAGTTTACAACTCTCGCAAGAGATTATAATCCCCCAAAATAATATTTTTAATGCAAACTAAAGTATTTTGGGTATAACGAATATTATCTCAAATTACGCCTCCAGCATGAAGCCTGATTTCTTTTTGGTAATTATCCTGTAAAGATTGGTGTAAAGGTCTAGTTTTTGCCTCAGTCTTGAAATGGTTTTGTCAATCGCCCAGTCCGAATACCTATCATCCTCATCCTTTCCCCAAATTATCTTTGCAACTTCCTCCCTTTTGACAACCCGGTTTTTCTGTTCGTACAGACGCGTCAAAATTTTATGCTCCAAAGGTGTAAGTTTCTGTGACAAATCGACCGAACCTAAGTATAGTCTTTGTCCTTTCGGCTCAACACTTAACTCCCCAACCGCTTCCTCCTGAATTATGACTTGCTCGATAATCCTTGGAATTCTTCTTTTCGAATCCCAGAAATTGACAGACTCCAAATCGAGGGCTATTCCTTCTAGGTTTCTTGGAACTTTGCCGGTTTTTAAAGTAACCGCGATTACTTCTTTCTCTTTTTGGCTATAAAGTTCCCATTGAAGGCGTGCTTTAAGAAGAAGGTTGGGGTTATAAAGAACCTCAGAAGATGTACTTCCTTGATGCAGAATTCGCAGTGACTCTTTGATAAACCAGGTGTCGTGTCCGCATATTTCATAGATTTTTTCGAAGTCACTAATAGTCAATTTCATCTTCCACAAGCTCAGATAATAATTGATGTAGTGATCACATTCCTCCCTATCAGGTAAGGGTACATCAATTATACTTTGAATAAGTACTGCCGGAAGCACACCTTTGTCCAAAGGGGTTCTGGTTTCGCTATCTATATGTGTGTGGATTTTATCTAAGTTCTGCTCAACAACCTTCGCCCAAGCGCTATAAAATTCACGATCTTTTTCCAACGGATGGTTTCCAACTTCGATTACAAACAAAACCTGGTATCCTTTTTGTATTGCAAGTAAACATAACCTATTAATTGCGGCAATTGTAAATATCAACGGTTCGCTCCTTTCGAATTTTTGGGGATCAATTTTAGTAATAATTTTCTTTTGGTGCAAAGCCGTTATCAAAGACCTTCTGACATATTGAAAAAAATGGTCTAGCGGGTCAACAGCAAAGTCCGATGCATCAACTCGGACAATTACAAACTTGTTAAAACTTTCGGCAAAACCGGATTTCAAGAACTTTTCTTCCAGAAAAATCTGCTGTAAGCGGACGCTTCGTCCGTGACCGGGGAAAAATCTGCAAAAAACCGACTCCCCTCTTACAGTTGGTTCAAAAATCAGTTTTGAAACGTCCATTATGAACTTATCAGAAAAAGCTGTATTAATTATCATAATTTAAATATTACTGTCCGGATAAGAACTATTTTCGTCATTATTATAATAAATCGGTCAGAACTTGTCAAGCAGATGTCCTAAATTGTTCTAAACTACAGGTAGTTCTTTGAAAATCTAAATAAGTCCAAAGATGGGAATCCCTCGGGATTGCCGAGATTTAGCTTACTCCCCTCCAGGCTGCGTCTCGGCAATCCTGAAAGGATTGACTGCAAAAGGGAGGCGTATCATGAACGCCAAGTCCCGAGATATCTACCAGTGTGAGTCCTGCGGTGCGTTGTACGATGGAAGTGTCGCCAGCTGCAACAAGAAGGAGAGTGAATTTACCTGTGACGAGTGTCAACATACGTGGACCTCCTGCAAAGAGCCCACTTACTCGGGTAAAGCCACATGCCCAAGCTGCGGAAAGAAAGTGGGCGTGTCTTACATGATCACCGGGCGACTGTGCGGCGGGAAACTTACATTGTACAAAGAGGAGCAATCCTCGTAAGGTAGTTAAGGGATGCCCCCGAGGCGCTTTATGCGGCCTTGGGGGCCGGACTTATTCAGACAGGAAACCCGTGCGAACGCGCATTTCGAAATCTCTCTGGGAAAATGCTTCCCAGTTTTTATATTAGTTTTATAAAAAGAGAAAAGAAAATGTTCGCACGGGTTTAGTTATTATATATCTCTCTTAGTCTTATTTGCAATTCTTCAAATCCCATCATTGCTATCCCCAATTTAATGTCACTATTGCTCTTTCTTATGTCAGGATGAGTAGTTTTTAGTCAACTTACGTCAAGCAAAATCTTTATGTGGTATTTAGACTATGGGCTATATATAGATATATACAATTTCTAAATAAATTGATCATACTATAGGATTATGATAAGATACGAATACAAATAATCGTGCTCTGTAGTCACATGCGACCCCAGAGCCATTTTTGTATGTATAGCACTTTGACATTCCTGAAAGCAAAATAATTCCTTTTCTCGCCTCGCCGAAACCCGGTGAAGGTGGGTTAATATTTTCTGACCACGTCAAATGTGTCTTCGGACTGGCAGTTACCGGAAAATTTGGAGATGAAAAAGGTTATGATATAATCTTTGTATGAAACCCGACAAAAAGCTAATGCTAAAGATTTCTCTACCTGTATCTTTCTTTAAAGAAGGCGCGACTTTTATCGCTTACTCGCCTTCTCTAGATTTATCAACTTCAGCAAAATCTTTTGAGCAAGCCAAAAGGCGCTTTAATGAGGTTGTAGAGATTTTCTTTGAAGAGCTAATGAGTAAAGGTACTCTTGAAAAAGTTCTAACTGAGCTAGGGTGGCAAAAAATTCAAAAACAGTGGATTCCTCCCACTCTCATCGCTCAGGAGTCTGAAACCTTTAAACTAAGCTTCGCGAATTAAGATGCCTTACCTCGCTCCTATTAAAAGGAAAAAATTTGAAAAGTTCCTTGAATATGTAGGGTGTGAACTTAAAAGACAAAAAGGTGATCATTTAATTTATGATCGGTTAGGATTTGATCGACCAGTCGTGATTACTACAGATAAAGATGTACCGGTTTTCATAATTCGAAATAATTTAAGAACACTGAAAATAACTCCAGACCAATATATAGAAATTTTAAAGAAAATTTAGCTCTTGTCTCCAGATTTTCCGGTATCTGTACCGGTTTTAGTATCGATTGACACACCTGCGTGTTGCCAATGGCAACCTCAGATGTGACGGGACTTTAGGGATTTGCGCAGTCCCCGGAGTCCTTCTTTTTCCTAGGAGGAAAAAACCATGAACAAGCGCATCAGGCTGTCGTTTTTGGCGGCTGCCCTCGGGCTGGCCGCGATTTTTGGGCTGGTCGCCCTGGCGACCGTGACCGCCCACACAGTGCAGGCGGATGACGACGACGCCCAGCTCGAGCTGTCGGCCCATGGCCCGACCGAAGTCTACGTCGGGCAGGTGATCACGGCGACGTACGTCGTGACCGCAGTGGGTCGAAATACACATGTCGAGGTTGGGCAGTTCCAGAGCGCCCTGGACAAGTTCGTCGCACAGGGAATGAGCTCTGGATGTGCAATCCACGAACTTAACGCTCTGTACTGCCAGGTTGGGACAGTACGGAGTGGAATGACGGTCAGGATTACGCTGACCGGATACTTCTCGACAACTGGCACAGGGGTTGGGTACGGGTACGCCCTGTGGGACGGCTGGGCAAGGTCGACCCAAGACCCGTGGGGGGCCCGGGTAGACTACACGATTTTGATCCGTGAGAACTCGCCCACGCCGACGCCGACCGCGACGGTGACTCCCACCCCGACCCCCACGAGCACTCCAACACCGACGAGCACCCCGACCGACACGGCTACGCCGACGCCGACGGCTACGCCAACGTCGACCAGCACACCCACGCCCACGCCAACGCCGACCAACACGGCAACCCCAACGCCGAGCTCGACGCCGACGCCGACGCCGACTGACACGGCCACACCGACCGCGACGGCTACGCCTACCGTAAACATGGCCACCTATAAAGACGCACAGATCTTTCGTGACTCACCTGTCACACCCACACCGGGCATAGTTGTCCCAGGTGACAGGGTCGTGTACACAGTGCTGGTCACGAACACTGGCGAGGCTGACGGTGTGGGCCTGGTGATCAGCGACGCAATCCCTATCGGCACGATCTACGTGCCAAAGAGCGCCGCTTCAAACGGCACTCTGGTCGTGGGCAACCCCATCGTGGTCACCATGGATGTGCTGCAGCCAGGGCAGGTTCTCTCACTCACCTTTGCGATCATAGTCAACCCGCCCCCGCTCGGCCCGCGAATCGACAACCTCGCGATCATCGAGGCCCAGAACTTCGATCCGCCCGATCCCCGGGTGACACTCCTGGTCGCTGGTCGCCGCTACTACCTGCCGCTTATCACGCGGGACTTTTAGGCTAGTTAGCTTTCAGGAATTAGGGAGAGAGAGGCAATAGCCCCTCTCTCCTTCCGGGGGGTGAGAAATCACCTTCGTCATCCCGACGGCAGCGTCGGGAACAAAATAATTTGACTAAAAAATAAATTAAAGACGAAAGAAGTATCACCCCTCGGAAAAACACAAGAAAACATATAAATATTAAGGCTAGAGAAATGTTCTTCAATCATCTTTGACGAATATCTCTCTGCTCTTAGAATATACCTATTTGCAGGTAAATAATTCTTTGAGTGGGATCGCACTTTGACATTCCTGAAAGCAAATCCTAAAAAATCTTTTGTGGAGCGCACAAGGAAGTTGAAATTACTCTTTATCTTTTTTAATTTTATGAATTCGTGGCCAGTTTTTCTTATCTGTCCAACAGTTTAAACATATTTCAGAAGAGGGACCAAAGAAACAAATGTTGATATAAACGAGGGGATCTTCTCGGGAATATTCTTTAACCTCACGTTTGCAAATATCACAAAATGTTTTGGATGACATATACGAAAGAATATGGACAGAAGAACCAATGGCAGACCTTTACGTTAACAAGATATTTACAAGTTGTAAAGAAGACAATAAATATCAAAGAGTATTAATTAGGTCAATTAGAAATTTTGACAATTCAACAATCTTGCGCGCTTCACAAAAATTCCACCGGAAAACCGGTGTTTTGATTGACGTTTTCCTAGTGTCTCCCTAGTTGGGGACCTGGGAACGAGTCAGGGCTTTCGGGGCAGTGCGCACCCCCAGGAGTCCTTCTTTTTCCTTTGAAAGGAGAAAACAAAAATGAACATCAAGCGCATCGCGGCCGTCCTCGGACTGGCCGTCCTCGTCCTTTTCGGGGTCCTTTCCCTCACGGGTAGGACCGTAACCGCAGCGCCAGCTGCGCAAAGTCGCACAACCACTGACCAAGTCACAGGTACTGTCAAACACGAGACGTTGTCGGTAGGATTCAATACGTCAGCCGGAGATGCCAGCGCGGCATCGTTGCAGATCAGCGGGATCGGCCCTAATTCGACAACAGTACAAGAAGTCGTCACCCACACGTTTTCCTTGGCGTCAAGGGGAACGAACTCCAAGGTGGAGATGTTTACTATCCTGCCTCCCGGGTTCACTCTGGTGTGGGTTTCCCTGACCGAGTGCCGACTGGCTGCGCCACCGGAAGTACGGTGCCAGTTTGGCACATTGCAAGATGGCGAGACTCGGGTGGTGAGTTTGGTCGGCTGGTTTGAGAATACGGGCACATTCGATGTCTGGATGGCGGCCAAATCGAAGCAGCAGCAGTCTCAGGTCGAGGCTCACGTGCTGACCAATGTAACTATGCCGCCAACGCCTACCCCCACACCAACGCCGGGCCCGACCCCGACACCCGCGCCAGTTGTACCGCCGCGCATCAGCTTGAACAGCTGGTTCGATTGCGGCGACGCGCAGGTCGACGTGGAAGTTGTTGGTAACTTCAGAGACGGCGACCGCTGGCACATCGTCCGCCGGGCTAACTTCCCGAACGGCTATACCGCCGTTGACGACCAGTGGATCGACATCAACTGGTCAGCGGACGGTCAGTTTTACTGGATCATAGGCTGGTGGCAGTTGCCCACCGGCTGGCAGTTGAAATGGATGGATGCCAACATGGAGTATCATGAGGTCGACTCCGGGAATATTATCACCTCGACCAACATCCAGTACTGCCCCCAGATCCAGATCGACCCCGGCCAGGAAGTCACAGTCGGCACGGTAATTACGTTGACTGGGTCCCAGAAGAATTCCAGCGGCATGTCGTGGTCTGTCGGAGGTACATTGATTGGGTCCGGCAACCCGATTACCTACAGGACCAGTGAGGTCGGCGCGTTCACGGTGGTCGTTACCTCCACTAGCGATATCGGCTCAGTAACAAACACGACGCAGATCACTGTGACGAATACCGCACCGATCGCGGTGGCGGGCGAGGACCAGCTTGTCCAGCCAGGATCAACTGTCCACTTGGACGGGTCACTCAGCACCGATCCCGATGGACACGAGATCATTGGCTACGACTGGCAGCAGACCGGCGGTATCCCAGTCGTCCTCAGCAGTGAGGTGGTTAGTCGGCCGACTTTCACCGGTCCGGGGAGCGGCAGCGTGTTGACCTTCAGTCTTATCGTCACCGACGAGTTCGGGCTGGCCAGTACACCAGACGAAGTCATCGTGAAGGTCAACTTTCTGACTTACTTGGTGTCAATCGCCAAGAACGCCCGCACGTTCTGTCCACCCCCTACTGTGGAGGTTTCGCCGCACAGTGGCATGCCCAATTGGTACTGGGCTGAGATCCGTTCGAATTGTAACATCACTGAGTGGGGTTGGCTCTACCCCAGCCACGACCTCCCCCCCGTGCAGTACGCAGTCGGCCCAGCCGACCGCTGGAAACCGTACCCGGGCGGGTGGGGTGAAGTCGGCGAGATTACGCCGTACGGCTTCATTTGGGTCGACTTCCAGGTCGACCCGAATTCCGCAGGGGTGGAATTCAAGTTTATCCACTCCAATTCGGGTGGGGTGGTAGTACCACCTGAGGAAGGCGACTGGGACTGGATCCAGTTCGGCTGGAAGCCCGAGCCGCCCGTTGACTAAGAAAGGAGAACTTTCAGGAATAAAGGAGAGGGAGGCAACTGCCTCTCTCTCCTTCCGGGGGGTGAGAAATCACCTTCGTCATCCCGACGGCAGCGTCGGGAACAAAATAATTTAACTAAAAAATAAATTAAAGACGAAAGAAGTATCACCCCTCGGAAAAGCACAGAATGATATTATATACTTAGTCAGAAATTACGATTAAAATGCCAAGTCCGGAAGAAGTTGAATATCCTGCAGAAATCCCCTTTTTTCTCCGTCCTGATCAGGTTTTGTCTACCGAACCAGCCACTCTTAGAGCAATGGCCGAAAAGACAAGTGGTGTAGGAGCAACGATACTGGCTAAATCCGCGGATTTTCTGATCAAAGTGAATGAACTTAGACACGATGGTATTCCTAATCTTCCCGAGGCGGACCCGGAACTAATTAGACAAGTTGTAGAAACACATCCGACCGTAATAAAAAAACACGGCCTAACCAAACCTGAAATGGCTGTATATATAACATATTTGAGAGGTCCCAAAACAGAAAAAGTCACATTAAGGGGTTATTTGTCAATCTTACTGTCTGCAGTAAGAAATTATTCGCAGACAAATCCCGAAGATCCTGATCTTGCAAGCGCAAAAGAATTAGCTCATAAATTATTGGCTGTACAAGATGCAGTTAACGACAATGCTGCCAGAAGACAAAAGGGTAAACTGACAACTAAATCCGTACCTCCTGGGGATCAGAAATTCCGCAAAACAACTTCTCCACCCCAACCAGAAGCGGAATATACATTTTTCGACCCAGCAACTGGTAAAACAACCACCCGAAAGGTTAAAGGTCCTCGTAAGTTTACCTAGACCTGCTTATTCCTCATTTTTTAAATTCATGAAGGAAAGAACCAGACACTGATCAAAAAGTAAGCCCTAAAATTTTAATTAACCCACCAATCTTTGCCATCTGTTACAATCTCAACATCTCCAACCTCGTCAGTTCTCAGTAATTTGGTACCCTGTTCGCTTAGTAACTTCAATATCTCCTCGTGCGGATGTCCATACCTATTATTTTTGCCAACAGAAATCACAGCTATTTCCGGTGAAGTCGCGTCCAAAAAATCTTTGATCAAACCGTTCCGGCTTCCATGATGAGGTACTTTGATATATTCAATGTCATGAATTCTTCCAGAATCCAAGATATCTTTTTCTATAACCGGTCCAATATCTCCTGTTAGAATCGCGTCGAAGTCAGCGAAACTTAGATTAAAGACGATTGAAAAATCATTCAAGTCACGCTTGGTTGTAAATGCGCCAAGCACACCCTTTTTAGCCGAAGCTTCGGCAGGTAAGTTCGAGGATAAAAGTTGGCGTGAGGGATTGAGTATGTCTAACCGTATCTCACCTAACCTTATATCCATACCGTCAATGGGATTAACAATTTGTACCTGAGAGGAGTATATCAAATCTTTTAGCACTTTATACCCTTGAGTGCTATTATCTACACTTGGAGCTAAAAAGTAATTTACTTTATAACGTCCAAAAACATCAATTAGACCAGCGTAATGGTCAGTTTGAGGATGGGACATTACTACTATCTCAATTTCCCTATCCCAAAAAGGCATAAACTTCGCGAGACAGTTCATTACCTGGTTATTTGGTCCCCCATCAACCAGAATCTGACTAGATTT
>MGGH01000015.1:0-5889 GCA_001792305.1 Candidatus Woesebacteria bacterium RIFCSPHIGHO2_01_FULL_39_23 | reverse complement strand
TCCTTGTCCCACATCACAAGCAATAATGTGAAGTTTATCGTCATAAGAAGAAAAAACCCAAAACCAAATAGTCAAGACCACCAAAACCAGAATTATCAAAAATTTCCCACTCATTTAAAAGCTAAAATCTCAATTAGTGTAGTAAACCACCAAGTTAAAGGATATGCCATTAACAAAATCGTCTGACCCAGTGGTTCAAACACTACTCCAGCTATCCCTCCCAGAGCTCCAATTATCATGATTCCAGGGATCGTCCATAAAATTAAAGCATTAATGAGAGGACTTAATAGATTAATAAACCCAAACACAAATAAAAGAAGCGGTGAAACTGCGATTTGAGCCGAAATCGTAGTCGACAAACTTTCTCTAAAAATTCTAGGTAACATTGATAACTTAGATTTTAATTTGCCCTCGAAAAGAACAAGCCCTAGTGTCGCCAAAAAAGACAATTGAAACCCGACATCTTGAATCCAATCAGGTTTCAAGATAATCATCAATAATCCTGATAGAAATAAGGCGTTCACGGCAGAACTTAACCGACCTTGTGCCTCAGCAGTGTAAGCAATCGAACCCATGATTGAAGCCCTGACAATTGGCGCGTCAAATCCCGATAAAAGTGCATAACCCCAGACTCCAGAAAGTGAAGCAATTACGGCTTTTTTCCGATCGATGAATAAAACCAAAGTTTCGATTAAAAACTTAGCAACAAATGTCACGTTCACACCGGAAGCTACGACGACATGAAGCGTCCCAGTACTCTTTAGGTTCTCCCAAAAATATTTCGGTATAGAAGCCTTTGATCCCAAAGTAATGCCCGCAATCAACGAACTATGTGGTTCTGGTAAAGACCTTTGATATACTTTAATAACCTTATTTCTAAATTGATACAGAAAATTTTTGTTCTCTTCAATGTTAACAAGTATTGGGTTTGATAATCTGCCATCGCTTACTACACCTTCGACCACCACAGAGTCGCCGTAAGTAACTACGGGGTATTTTGGAAGGTATATTTTTAGATTTTGTAAAACAATTCTCTGAGAGTTATCAAAATATAAAGGTTCAGATATCACCCTATCAGTTATTCTGATTTTATCTCCGTCTTTGTATATAGGTCTTGAGGTAAAGGTTCGCAAAACCGCAAGGAGAATAAGAACACAGTAAAAAATATATCGCATGTCAATACGCGGTGATCTGTTCTTTTATTCTCTCATACACATTCTCTTTTAAAATTTTCTTGGACAGCAACTCTTCCACAGATGAGTAAGGACGTTGTTCAATGATGTTTTGGGCGTAAACAGGCCCAATTCCCCACAAGGACTCTAGTTCTTTTTGACTGGCGCTGTTAATGTTTACTAAGCCGCTTTCACCTCCCAAAACACCTGTACCACCATCACTACTTGTACTACTTTCTCCCACACTTGGTATGTAAATCTTCTGCCCATCAGAAAGGCGGCTGGCGCGGTTTACTTTTTTTTCAACATAGTCTAAATCAGCTTCACTTGTTAATCCACCCGAAAGAATCAATATGTCTTCAACTCGTGATCCTACTTTGAGGCTGTATACTCCAGGACTTGCGACTTCTCCGACAATCTCCACCAATATTTCAGTTACGTTTAAGTCAGAATCGTCAATTATCTCCACTTTCGGCTTTTCGGAACCGTAATTTCTGGCAACCATTATTCCCGCACCAATTAAAATAAACCCCACAATTAATATCAATATCTGCCATCGAAAGCGCTCAAGCATACTTCATTTTCTTGCTTTTTGCCAAAATTTGTCAAATAATACTTATAAGTGACTAGTATGAAATACGTAAAATTCCTAACTACACTGTCGGTACTGTTTGCAATCTCAAACTTTCTGGGCTCAAGGGAAATAGAAGCTTCAGAAGGATATGTGGAACTTAAAAGTACTCTTGGTGAAAAATCAAGATGTTACGCAGCATCAGTACTCATGCGCGATCTCAATTACAACATAGTCTTAAGTTGCAGGGATATTATTTATCCCGGAAATCCCAATGAATTTAATTATCTTGTTTGGGCATCTCCAAAAACAGGCGGATTACCCATAAAACTTGGTGAATTAGGCGTTGGGAAAGCGTTTTTCCGAACGCCAATTGAGTTTACGTCTCTTTACGTAACCAGAGAAAAGGATGTAAAAGCCGCGTCTCCTTCTCAAAACGTCGCACTTGGAGGAGTTGTCCAGCCAATAACTTTCTTAGAGGGGACTTATACACCGCAACCCACCACCGCAAGCCAAGAAAGTGATGGGGGTGAAAAATTCACACCCCCGACGCCAAGTACGCAGGAAAGCATACTGGCTTCATTGAAAAAGGCGGGTCTTATTTTCGGATCTGTCATCGTCCTTATTGTGCTTGTTGTTATCATCACCCGAAGATAACTTACCTTTAATATCTTATGGCCGAAGCAAACGAACAATCTAAACCATTAGAAGAAAGTGTTGCTGGTATTATAGGATTAGATTTAAATAGTCAACCTCGAAGACAAGAATTAGAAGAATTTTGTGAGTTAGTAAGACAAAGACGGACACCAGAAGGTGGCTACCAATTTCAAATAATTCGCCCGATACCCGGTACAAGAGATCCAATCAGGTTACGATTGCTCCCTACTACCGACAATGATCCTACAGGCGAACCAGGCAGATATAAAGAAGTATTTGTAGTGCGCGTCATATCAGGGCGAGAAGTCACTAATGATGCAGAGATCGGAGAGCTTCAAAGAGTTGCCAGGGAACTTGAGCCAATTCTTGGAGTTCCCTGCCGAGTTGACGAAAGTAAATTCCAAATCCGTAGTAAACCTAGCAGATTTCGAATTTTTAGACGTTAAAAGATAACAAAATTAATAATTTTTCCAGGCACAAAAACTATCTTTTTGGCCTCTTTTTCTTCTAACCACTTGGCCACACTCTTGTCATTTTTTGCACTTTCAATCACAAAGTCTTTGTTTTTAACATCGTTAGCATTTACAACAACTGTACCCCTAAATTTTCCGTTAACCTGCACCACAATTTCTATAGTTTTCTCTTTTATAGCGTTTTTGTCATACTTTGGCCATCTTGAAGTATGAATGGAATAACTATTACCTAAAACGTTTACCCAAACTTCTTCGGCCAGATGCGGCGCAAAAGGCGCAATTAACTTCACCAAGATTTCTTTAGCCAACTTACTAATGCTGCCTTTTTCCCGGATTATATTTACCAATTCCATTGTGGCAGCAATAGACGTGTTGTATCTAAATTCAGCCAGATCTTCAGTAACTTTTTTGACAGTTTTATGGAGCTTTGAAATCACCTCCGAAGAATCCCTATTTGTCGTTTTCAATGTAAAAGTATTCATAAGCCTGTCTACAAATCGCTTCATTCCTTCAATACCGGTATCCCTGAAGTCAGATGTGGCATCCATTGGCCCTAAAAACATCAGGTAAAGGCGAAGCGCATCTGCACCAAACTTTTCTATATAAAGATCGGGGTTAATTACATTCCCTCGTGATTTACTCATTTTAGACCCGTCTTTAATGAGCAACCCGTGAGCATAAAGCTTTGGAAAAGGCTCTTCAAATTCAAGATATTTAAGATCGTGAAGCACCATGGTCACAAACCTTGCGTACATCAGATGAAGTACCGCGTGCTCGGCTCCACCGAAATAAAGGTCGGTAGGCAACCATTTCCTGGTGATTTCAACGTCCCAAGGTAGGCGGGAAACCCCGACAGACGGGTAGCGCAAAAAGTACCAGCTGCTATCTAAAAATGTATCAGAAACATCCGTCTCCCTTCGTGCAGCTTCTTTGCACTTCGGGCAAACCACCTTATAAAATTCAGGATGATTAGCCAAAGGCCCGCGGCCTTTTCCCTCCGGCTTATAGTCCTCAATTTCTGGAAGCTCTACCGGAAGATTTTCTTCCGGATACCATCCAAAGTGATCCCAATCATTTGAGCGATCCACCTCCACTGTAGCTTCGGCGGGCAGGCTGGTCATCTCAGTAAAGTAGGATCTTTTGCTTTTTGCACAAGATTCGCAGTAAATCATCGGAATCGGTGGACCCCAATAGCGCTGTCTCGAGATCAACCAGTCACGAAGATGATAGGATGTAACTCTTTTTCCCCAACCATTTCTTTCTAAATAATCCATCATTTTGATAGTCGCTTCATGAATATCCAAACCATTTAGGAACTCGGAGTTTACCATAATCCCCTCTTCTTCTTGAACCTGACTAATTCGAGTTATATCGGACTTATCATGATCGGAGCCCATGACAACGCGAACAACGGGCAAGTCAAATTTTTTCGCAAACGCAAAATCCCTCTTGTCATGGCCAGGCACACCAACAACCGCACCTGTTCCAACATCCATCAAAACAAAATCAGACACCCAAATCGGCATTTTATTACCATTAAGTTGATTTATAGCAAAAAGACCTGTAAATACTCCGGTTTTCTCACGTCCTTCCGACATTCTGTCATCTTTTGATCTGTTCAGAGAGCTTTTGATATATTCCTCAACTTTTTTTGAACGGTCGCTTGAGATTAGCCGAACCAAGTTCTTTTGAACATATTCGGGAGCAACAACAATGAAAGTTGCTCCGAAATTTGTATCTGGCCTTGATGTCCAAACAGTAATGGTCTTGTTCGCTTTTTTAATAGAATAAGTAATGTTTATTCCCTCTTTCTTCCCTATCCAATTCTTTTGTGCTGTTTTTATTTTCTCTGGCCAGTTAATCTTGGATAATCCCTTCAAAAGTCTATCCGCATAATCAGTAATTCTAAAAAGCCATTGCTCCAAATCTCTTTTTTCAACTACCGTGCCACAACGTTCGCAAACTTTTGTCTCTTCGGGGTTTTCAACCGGACTTCCGTCAATCTTTTTAGGGTCTTTTCCCGCTTGTGCCGGAGTCATTACTTGCTCGTCTGCCAGGACAGTTTTACACGAAGGGCAAAAATTAACCTCCATCTTTTTTCTGTAAGCTAATCCAGCTTTAAACATTTCCACAAACAACCATTGTGTCCACTTATAGTAATTCAGATCGGAAGTTGTTAATGATTTACTCCAATCATAGCCATGACCCAAGCTCTTGAATTGTTCCGTAAAGTGAGGAATTGTGCGTGATAACATTGTCTGGGGTTGTTCGCCGGTTTTGATTGCGTAGTTTTCAGGATGAATTCCAAAAGAGTCATAACCCATCGGTTGGAAAACTTTCTTGCCTTTCATTCTCATAAAACGCCCAAAAACATCGGAACCAGTTGAAGAAAATGCGTGCCCTGCGTGCAAACCTTCGGCCGATGGATAAGGAAACATGTAAAGGTTGTAAAATTTATTGTTTGAAACCAAAAAATCGGGAGAATAAATCTTATCCTTTAACCAACGCTGCTGCCACTTTGCTTCAATTTTGTTATAATTGTAACTAATCTTTTTCTTCACAAGCCAATTTTAGATTGAGGCTCAACAAAAAGCAAACCGAGGCCAATATTAAAATATCACCCATATATTCGGCCTATCATTAATTATATATACCATTAGCAATCAACTACTTGGTTTGCTAAAAGATATTTCTTTAAAACTTATAGTTAATTAGTTCTAAATAATACTATCTTAATATAGGGTTTTATTTTAAAAGTAATGCAACAAATTTCAGTTAATAATAAACGTAATTATTTATACTATTTGATTTGAACATTATATAGTTTTCCGAATTTATATTCCGCAACTAAAGGTATATTAAGATTTATATTGATGTATTTATAATGCCTGGTATATAACGCATTATATAAAATATTAATTGGTATTATTAATAACCCTGTGATTAATTTAAAAATCTATAAACGAATTGACATATTTACACAATATGAAAATTAATAATAATATAGGTTTATTCA
>MGGH01000014.1 GCA_001792305.1 Candidatus Woesebacteria bacterium RIFCSPHIGHO2_01_FULL_39_23 | reverse complement strand
GTTACTCTTGATTTAGAAAGTAAAAGGTCATCAAATATTTCAGACCACTTAAATCTTGTTGTTTCGCAAAGAAGAACGAAGATTGAAATAGGGGGCGACATTATAAGTCCCACCAGAACACCCACACCCACACCAAGTCCAAGTGTGACACCTAGGCCTACAAGAACACCTACACCTACACCAGATCCAAATGCGACACCTAGGCCTACAAGAACACCTACACCTACACCAGATCCAAATGCGACACCTAGGCCTACAAGAACACCGAGCATAGAATACTGAGGAAGCTTATGAATGGGAAAAAGAACAGATTAGAAGAAGGAATTACGACCCTTATACTGTTGTTGCTTTTGTCGGTCGTTGCCATTTTTGTGGTCACTCTGATTTCGTCCAGAGTCATTTTCTCTTTAAGAAGAGGTTTTTCCTCGGTGGACACGATAGTCAGTTCATATGGCTCGGAGACAGAAATAAGTGATGTTTTAGCCAGAATAGTGGGTGAATACGAAAATGTTGACAATTTAGAGGACTATCTGAGAGAATTTCCTGACGGATCAGTACTTGAGGTTGAATTTAAGAATTTACCCACACTTCAGACAATTATTGCTACGACTAGAAGGCCTTATGCTGTAAGTAAAATTAAAGCGGAACGAACAATTCCAGTAGTAGAAGTAACAGAGGCGCCCAATGTCGAAATTGTTGTAGTTTTGGATTGTACAGGCAGTATGGGTAACAAAGCATCAAATGAGAGTCTAACCAGTAGATTTTACGAACAGAGAGAAGCAGTGAAAGCGTTTATAGAAGGGATGAAGGAACTTCCTGATGTTGATCGGTACACAATTGGTGTGGTAGTTTACGGCTACACAACAAGTTGGTATAAAGATAGCTCTCATAAAGAGTTAAAATCCCTGTCGGGTATAAGTGACTTGCAAAGACTTTACGATGAGATCCACGAAGGGTTTGGTGATCCGCCGGACACAGATCGTGATATTAAAAGGGATGAGACCCGTTGCCAAAATTTAGTTGAAGATTATACCAACACAGGCGCTGGATTAAAAAAGGCCGAGGATTATTTTACCGAAGTTGGCCCGGAGAATAAAAAAGCGATAGTTCTGGTAACGGACGGGATTCCTAACTCCAAAACCAAAGACGCAGCTTGTCCCAATAACATAGTTTGTCACGGCAGTAATTCTGCATGTTTTAACGATGCAAGAGATTATTTAAGGTGTAGACTTGCAGACACAAGTTCAGAGTATCTATCAGAAGTAAGTAGTCAGAATTTCTTCGGGGTGCGTGATCCTTTAATAAGTACATATGCAGTGACAGTTTTGGAAGACCCCAAAAACAGTGATGAGGCAGAAATATTTAACAAAACGGTAGCAATATTTAACGCCTTTTCCGATACTTATTACAACTCAAGCGATGCAACAAAACTTACCGAAATTTTGGAAACTTTTTTGGGGGAAATCACAGAGCAAAGCTCCACAATAACAATTGAGAGAGTGATCCCCGGCACTAATTTACCCAATTAAAGTCTCTAGTTCTTGACATAAGCCTTATTTTTGGGGTAATATTGCGCGAAAGTAAAACTGCTCCATAAAATGAGCAGTTTTTTAAATTTATAAAATGAATGACTTGTTGAGTACAAGAAAAAGAGGTTTAAAAAAGATAGTAGTAATTTTTGGCATATTAGTGATAGTCTTTATTATTTTTAAAGTGTTAACTTCAACAAGAAGTAATGTGTACCCTGACGTTCGAGGCAATATAGCTAGTGCAAAAGCAGTTAAAGAAATAAATAGGGAGTTTTTTTTCCCGCTTAAAGATGAAAATGGCAAAGAAGTTAGTAAAATTAAGTTTTTAGTCGAAAATGCAGAGCTTCGCGATGAAATTGTAGTCAAAGGTCAAAAAGCTACTTCAATCAAAGGAAGAACCTTTTTTATTATTAATCTTAAGATTACAAACGAACATAATTCCGCAATAGAAATTAATACCCGGGATTATTTAAGACTCGCTATTGGAGACAGTAACGAGTGGTTTGCCCCAGACATTCACAATGACCCGGTAGAGGTACAGGCTATTTCTACCAAACCCACAAGAGTAGGTTTTCCAATCGATGATGTCAGAAATAAATTTAAGGTTCAAGCTGGCGAGATTAGGGAGAAGAAGGAGGTAGTCGAATTTGAATTTTAATATGGTCGATTACTCGACTCAAAAAATTTCTCCAGAGCTGGTTAATGAACTGAAGATAGCCTTAAAAAGCATTAAAGGCTATGGTTCTGTCGAAATTTACATTCAAGACAATACTGTTACTCAAATAACAATAAGAAATATCAAAAAAACAAACGGTATTAAATTAAATTCCAAAAGTTAAGTTATAGTTTAAGGTTTACTGATCTCAAGTTGGGTGTTGACAACGAACCTGGTTAAAGTATATATATAGGGTGAGAATAGCTGACCGCTAACGGAGGCTTTCCGATTTTATCTAGCGTTTATAGAATCGGGGAGCCTCCGTTTGCATTTCCCAACTTAGTGTTGGGAAAAATAAACGGACTAAAAAAAATTGGTGACGAAGTGCATTGAGTCCCAATTAGGAAGGGGGTGAAAAATTATAGTGAACTACAAAAAAGCTTTAGTTTCTGCAGTAGCAAGCGTAGCCATTTTATTAAATACTGCGATGCCTATTTTTGCAGGAACTACTTTAATTATAACTGGTAATGGTGATGGTTCGGAAAATGAGGCGAAAGTAGATCTGGATCAAACAACCACAGTTACTCAAACAAACGAGACCTCCATAACGAACGATATTGACGCCAACGCCAATTCAGGAGGAAATTCGGCAAGTAGAAACACCGGTGGAGCCGTTAATGTGGACACTGGTAACGCTAAAACCGATGTAAAAGTTTCTAATATTGCTAATAGCAATGAAGCAGTTGTTGATTGTTGCTTGGCAAATTCGGATGTGGATGTTTTGATCGAAGGTAACGGTAGTGACTCCGAAAATGAAGCCGAGTTAGAGATCGAGAGTGCAATAGAGCTTTACCAAACAAATGAAGCCAAGATCAAAAACGACGTTGATGCAAATGCCAATTCCGGCGATAACAGAGCTGACAGGAATACTGGGGGCGATGTTTCAGTCGAAACAGGTAATGCATCTGTAGATGTTGATCTTAAAACTGCTGCCAATAGTAATTCTGCTTTAATAAGCAGTCATGGTGGTACAGGCTCAGTTAGTCTCAAGATCCTCGGCAATGGAGACAGCAGCGATAACGACATAGATCTCGATTTGGATCACTCAGTTTTATTGACTCAAGCGAATTTCGCTAGTGTCAAAAACGACGTTGATGCAAATGCCAATTCCGGCGATAACAGAGCTAAAAGAAACACAGGTGGAGATGTAACAATTGATACAGGTGATGCTCACGCTGGAGTAGAAGTTGACAATATGGTTAACTTCAACTGGGCAGATGTCGACTGCGGATGTCTTTTTGACGTCTTTGCAAAGATCGCTGAGAACGGGTCCGATACCGAAAATGAGATTGAAGCCGAGTTTGAAAACGAAACCGTAGTTTTTCAAGACAATTCCTGCAAGAAACCCTGGTTCCCAGGCGTGCGACTTTTTGACAATCTGGGTGGCCGTGGTAGACATTATGATAAGGATTGTTTAACCAATTATCTTGATGCCTATGCAGGTACAGGCGACAACCGTGCAGACAGAAATACTGGGGATCCTGAAGGCGATCCAAGTGTTTTGACCGGTAACGCAGAGACTTTGGTTGATGTCGAAAATTCCGGCGGAAGCAATGTTTACGGGTCGGGAGCCCCTGAAGGATGGGGGTGGCCAGACTGGTCAGTGGGTAGCTTTAATCTAAACATAAGTTTGGATCTAAGCGCGCTACTTGAAGCATTGGGTTTGGCTTAAAAAGAATCCGTAACGGTTTGGGTTGGTTAGGTTGTCTTACCCGCACTTCGGTAAGACACCTAACAAAATCCAAAGATAAATAAAGAAATAAGGAAATATAGAAAATATAGAAATTAAGAATTTAAAGAATTTAAAAAAAATGAAGAGAATAAAGAAAGTATTAACAATAATATTAATATTAGGCTTGATATTTATTCAAAGCCCGATGGTTTATGCCCAGAGTATTCCTACCCCTCCACCAGCACCCACTGCTCCATCTGCTCCTACACCGCCATCGGCACCTACCCCTCCACCAGCACCCACTGCTCCATCTGCTCCTACACCGCCATCGGCACCAACTCCTACAAGTGATGCAACACCAGTTCCTGCTCCTACACCGCCATCGGCACCTACACCGAGTGCTTCCAATACGCCACACCCAAGTCCAAGTCCCACACCCAGCCCAACACCTCTGGATGTTGCAGTATCAGACCCAAGCTCTTCTCCCAGTAGTGAACCTCAATCAAGCAGTACGAGTCAGAATACGGGAGGGGCAGATAACAGTACGGGTGACCAGAATGGTGATAGCGCAAGAGGTGCGACTATTAATACTGGAAATGCAACCAATAGCGCGACAATTTCAACTACTGCAAACAGCAATAGTGCCACAATCGGAGGTGAAGGAGATTCTGGGTCGAGCGTGGTAAATTCCGGGAATGGGTCCAATTCTCAAAATTCCGGGAATGTTGATTCGGTTAATAATAGTACGACAAATCAGAATAACACTGCGAGTGTTAGAAATAACCTAGATTTAGCAACCACTTCAGGAGATAATTCCGCTTCGAAAAACGTGGGCGGGGATAACTTGATAATTACGGGTGATGCTAATACTTCGGGAACTGTAATTACTGTAGTTAATACTAATATCGACGGAGTGGCAGTTTCAGAATTTAACATCGCCGACGACCACCTTGGAGATATTGTTTTGGACTTTATATCAGGATGCACCACAGGTTGCGCCAATTTTGGAAATGCCGAAGCAGTTAACTCCGGAAACGGAGAAAACTCACAAAACAATGCTGTAGTGAGTAATCTAACTGATAGTGCAACTTTCCAAAACAATGACGCAAATGTGGAAAATGATCTTTACTTGGCATCAAATTCCGGCGATAACAATGCAATGAAAAATACAGGCGGGGATTCCGAAATTCTGACTGGGGATGCCAATGTCTCTGCAAACGTCGTGACACTTGCCAATAATAACATTGCAGGTAATGTTATCTACTCGGTAGTTAACATTTTCGGAGATTTGGTTGGAGATATCATTATGCCAGCGGATTATTTCCAGAGCATGGTTACCGGTAACACTGGAAATGGAGCCAATTCGTCCAACAGTTCAGTGGTTAATGAGTCAACCGAAAATTTAGTTGATCAGTCAAACAACGCAAATGTTGAAAACATCCTTAACCTTGCTGCAACAACGGGAAATAATCAAGTTGACAGAAATACCAATGGTAACTCATCTATTACTACGGGTGACGCTTCGGTTACCGCTCAAGTTCTGAATGTAATAAACAGTAATTTGGTCGGGGGTGATTGGTGGATAGTCTTGGTAAATGAAGCAGGAAATTGGATTGGTAAAATTTTAGGGTCTCCTGATGGGAGTAATTTTGCTGGGTCCAGCGGGTTTGAATTTGCAGTTAACGAAAACGGTGAGATAAATGCGACCAATTCGGGTAACGGTGCTGATTCAACAAATAACTCCACAGTTAGTGAGTCCGGTAGCTCGTCGGTTAATCAGACCAATACTGCCAATGTAGTTAACAATATAGATTTGTTCGCAAACACCGGAGGAAACAACGCTTCGAGGAACACTGGTGGGAATTCCAGTGTAACTACGGGAGATGCAAATATTATTGCTAACCTTACGAACTTTATCAACAACAACATAACAGGTGGAGGGAGACTTTTTGTGACTGTGGTCAATGTTTTTGGCAGTTGGGTAGGAGATTTTGTGTCACCCGGTACGCATAAAGAAAATACTCCGGCTATTGCCGAGAATTCCCAAACAGGGGGCGGTGAAGTTGGAGGGTATATGGCAGACTTAAGAAATTCCGATTCAAGTCTTGGTGCTGATTCTCTAGATCATGGTGAAGTCGGTTTGGAAACAATTGGTAGCCAGAACACCTATATTGCTTCCAACATCCCAGGATATGAATATCATCAAAATGTCGCTGGCCAAGTCCTCGTGGCTTCAGAAAGTAGTGCAGGGCAAAGTTTGATTGCCGGGGAGAGAGCCTCATCAAAGCTAAATATAAATCTTGCGTGGATAATTCCGTTTGTTCTTATGTTTGGTCTATATATCGGAATAAAAAGGACAATTTCTCTAAAGTTTAGTAAAACATGAAAGTACCAAGTAAAATATTAAAACTCTTGGTGCTGCCCGTAACATTTTTAGCTTTTACACCAACCTTTGCCTATGCTGAGGAATTGCTGATATCGGGGAATGGCTCAAGTTCCGTGAACGAGGTTAATGTTACAAGTAATAATACGTCGAGTGTTGTTCAAAACAATAATACCGGTGTAACTAACATCGTAAACGCAAATACAAATACGGGTGGGAATAGTGCAAGCGAAAATACCGGTAACAACATAACCACTGATACTGGAAATAGTCAAGTAGAAGTAGCAGTCGTAAACAGCGTAAATTCTTCGACGGTCGAGGGACAAGGATGTTGCGGCATTGTCGTCAACGCAGGCGTTTCGGGTAATGGAGAAAATAGCCAAAACAATGTAACAGTAAATCAATTAATCAGTAATTTAGTAATACAGAGCAATAATGCGTTTGTAGTGAATAACGTAAATATAAACGCTTATACTGGAAATAATAGTGCTAACGAGAATTCCGGAAACGTCAATATCCAAACAGGAAACGTTAAAGTACAGGGTGCGATAGTCAACCAAAATGTCAACATAAGCCACGTAAACAATGAGTCAGGAGGATTTTCTCTATCCGCCTTAATAAGTGGTAACGGATCAGGTTCGGTTAATTCGCTAACTGCCAATTTTTCAAACAACAGTAGTGTAAATGTAAACAATGTTTCAAATATATATAATAATTTGGATGTAAATGCAGATTCAGGGAACAATACTGCAAATGGGAACCTAGGGAATGTTTCAATAAAAACAGGTGATGTATTTATAGGGGCGATTATAAGTAATACTACTAACTATAATTTAGTCGACATTGATTGTTGCGATTTTGACCCCAATGATCCGGATGATCCCGGAGAACCATCCGTTCCTCCCACATCAAATGATAGTCCAAAAGGTGGGAGTGTGGGTGGTACCACAAACGGAGGATCATCAGGAGGGGGATCAACTTCCGTTGGAAGTGTATTAGCTGCAGCAATCGGTGGAATAACATTACCCGCGACAGGTAGTAACGCTATACTTCTAGCAACAATTGCTAACGTAATAATGTTTTTGATGGGACTCTACTTACGCCTCAGATCCGGTAGATCACCGGCAAAAGTCATACTGACTTTGCAGTTTTGCCTTTAATACTGCATAATACCCGTTAAACCCCGCCCTTTAGCGGGTTAATTTTTTTAATGAAGCCAATAAAGTCAGTAAATCAATTATTCAATAAACTTGTCAAGCGGTTCCTCGGCTCTTCAGTTATTCAGTTTCTTGGTACCCTATTAATCGCTTTGTCCCTTGCCGGTTTGTTTTATATATATTTTCCTTTTATAAAATTATTTCTTTTCCCAATACCAATTAATCACGACATAAATCGTCGTGGATATTTCATCGAAATCCCAAAGATTAATGCATACTCGCCAATCGTTTTAGATGTCGACCCTTGGAATAAAAGTGAATACTTGGAGAAACTTAAAAGCGGTGTTGCCCATGCCAAGGGGACAGTACTTCCGGGGGATGTTGGGATGTCTTTTTTGTTTGCACATTCTTCTGATTTACCATGGAATATAACGCGCTATAATACTGTATTTTTTTTACTCGGAAGTCTTAAAATTGGCGATGAAATAGTGATTTTTCGAGATAACGAAAAAATAGGCTTTAAGGTGGTGGAAATAAGGATTGTTTCCCCATACGAAGTGTCATTTTTGAAGGACTTATCAGTCGACCAACTGGTCCTTCAGACCTGCTGGCCAATTGGCACTGATTATAAGAGATTG
>MGGH01000013.1 GCA_001792305.1 Candidatus Woesebacteria bacterium RIFCSPHIGHO2_01_FULL_39_23 | reverse complement strand
TACCTGTTTTGACACGAGTTCCACCAATCTGTTTTAACGCGGCTTGAGTAACCTCTTTACCAGCTTCATAAGGCTTTTTTAAATAAAGTTTATTAAATGCACTCCAAGCTGACCCTTTGGCGTTTTCGTTTTCAATCATCGCGGTTAAAAAGGATAAAACTACAGTGGTTTCGTCGGTGTCAAAAATTCCGTTTGTGGAAGCCACACACATCCGCTCTCGTATTAGAAAATTATCACCATTTAAAATAAAGTTCATAGTACGTAGTTCATAGTTCGTGGTAGATAGTGTATCAACCGCACCACGGATTGTGTCCCACGACATTTTGGATAGAAGTTTTGCTTCTTGATTGTAAGTCATCGTCATTAATTTTTTGTCATGATAACCTCGTTTGACGAGGTATTTTTTCTTAAATTCTGAAGGTTTTAAAAACCCGGTAAAATCAGAGTCTTCTACTGCGTCTCTTTTGGCTTTTTCAAGTGCGCGTTTAATTGCATTTAGCGAGAGGTCATTTGGTTCCTGACCAAAGCCGAGAAGTTTTTTATTTCCTTTTTTAAACCAGATTTCGACAGACACCCCAAAATCCTCATCTGATTTTGGTTCTTGAAGACCATTTGATGGAATATAGGTTGTGTAGCAAATTCTTCCGACTGTCCTGTGGTTACTTGATGCATAGACCACTCCCTCAATTAAATTTCTCTCTTGTTTGATTAATTGAAGTCCTTTTTTTACAATCCTTTTTAAATCGCTTAACTTTTTCATTTACTTCTTTTTAACTTTTGAAATATCAAACTGAGAATTAGATAAAAGATTGATAAATCAATTCCAAAACCGAATGCGAAAATTAACAAGAAAGATATGTCGAAAAAATCAGTAATAAGCCAAAATGAAATCGGGAAACCAAAATAATAGTCACACATAAAACCCGTATAGCTTGAACATGGTTTAGTGATAATAATATGTAATAAGGAAGTCGAAATTACTAGTATTAAAGATACCCAAAATTTCAGAGTTTTTTTGTAAAGAAGTATTGGTTTTATTTTGGTAAACATCTTTATCCTCTTGCAATCTTTGCTCGCGCCCGTGCTGTTGGTCCGCCGTTGCCTACTTGTTTTGATTGCATTGGTTGACCTTTTCCGCAATTTGGTATCGCAAAAATTTTAAAATCACTACCAAGAGCATCGATTGACATAAAAAAATTTTTAGAGTCGGCCGTGACTCTGCCGTCCCTGTAAATTTCACCAAGCCTTCCGTTCTTTATTTTGTAAATAAGTCGAGGAGCAATTTGAAAATTTTCGCGGGATTCGGAAATTGAGGGGATACGGTGACCGACACAATAAAATCCATCTTCGACATCGCCGATTATTTTTTTAGGATCATCATGTCCTGCCTCTATTGCCGAAACAGACATGCGGATAAGTGGTACTACAGACGCGTCGTTGGCTTTATAATGACCATTTGGATTTGAGTCAAAAATTGCCGCAGTTTCGCGGCTGTTCATAAAATCTTCATAAATTCCCTTTCTGATGTGATAGACACGTCTGGCTGGTGTGCCCTCATCATCGTACAAGTAATGCCCGTAACCGCCTTTTAAAGTCGGGTCGGAAAATGCAGTCAGAATGTGGGAACCGACTTGTTTTCCAATCATGTTGTCCTTGAAGTCTTTCATAAACCAGCTGCGTCCGGCATATCCGGTCTCCATTTTCATCGCTCGATCAAGCTCACTTGGATGACCGATTATTTCGTGGGCAAAGAGTGCAACGAGATCTGGGTCGAGAACTACCGTTGTGTCCTTTGAAGTTTGGGGTGCTGGCTCGGCACAGGACAACAAAACCGCTTCATTTGCGATTTCTTTTGCGAATTCAACTAAATCCATTTCGTGGGTATTTTTTCCATTTAAAATTGTCTCAAAACCCAACTGGTTGCCTGTATGGTGGTAAAGATCAGCCGGAGTTTTTCCGTTTTCTGTAGCAACTACAAAGACAGTTCCTCCAGTTGAAGTGTAACTTTGGTCAATTAAAGTACCCTCGCTTGAAACAAAAATTTGTCGCGATATTCCTGTTCCGGCGGAAACCTCGACTTTTTTGACGTTAGTGTGGAACTTCTTTGCAGATAGCGCTGCCTTACAGACAAAATCGGTAATTTCATGAGGCTTCACACCTCTCGGGTCAATTTTAAATTCAGCCTCAATTTTGGTATTTGTAATTTTTATCGGAGCGAGTTTTGTGGAAACTATTGAGTTATATTGTTTCGGGTTGTGTGTTACGAATTTAGATTTATATTTTGAATTTTCGATAGCCCTTAAATGAGATATAAGAAATGCTTCTTTCAAAGTTTTTTCAAATTTCAAAAAATCGGGGATACCTAGCTGTCTGCCGTAAAATCCGGACGCGGACATGCTTTTTCCTGCGATAACCCTAACCCCTATCGACAAACCCCAGTCTTTCACTGCGCCTTTTGGATTGCCGTCTTCAGAATATGCACCCGTTCCTTGACTTGCCTCAACGCGGATATCGGCATAGTGAGTTGATTCTAACCCCTTTGCGTAGTCAGCCGCTTTGTTTATTGTTTGTTTAACTATATCTAAATCTGTAATTTTAATCGAATCCTTTATCATTGACTTCTTCGAAGATACCCGATTCTGTGACACTTTTCAAGGGTTTCTAAAGTGTCTTTAATACCTTATTGACGAAGTATTTAACTGGATGGATACTTGGTTTTAAGCCCCTTTATTAGCGGGTATTGTTTGTATGAAAGTTTTAATGTTCGGGTGGGAACTACCACCTTATAATAGTGGAGGGTTGGGTGAGGCTTGCCTCGGCTTGACTAAGGCGTTGTCTAAAAAAGGTGTGAGGATTACTTTTGTTCTTCCAAAGAGACTCGATATTGATCTTGATTTTTTGGAGATTTTATTTGCCGACTTACCTAATGTAGGGCCAGCATATTCGATTTCCTCGCCAGACGATGTAAATAGTGACAAACCAATGTCTATGATTGATTCTGCTATCATGTACGCCCAAAAAGCGGGAGTTATAGCAAGTAGGGTTACTCATGACGTAATTCACTCTCACGACTGGCTTACGTTTCCGGCTGGTATTGCTGCAAAGAGAGTCAGCAACAAACCATTAATCGCTCACATTCACTCAACAGAATTTGATAGAACCGGAGGTAACGGTGCCAACCAAAAAGTTGCTGAGTTCGAGAGGGTCGGCCTGGTGGAGTCAAATAGAATTATTGCCAACAGCGAATATATGAAAAGTATTATCATTCGTGAGTATGGAATAAATCCCGACAAGATTGACGTCGTTTACAATGGAGTAGACAAAAAAAGTGTGGTGCCGAAAAAAGATGCTTCTTTAGAATTTGCAAAGATAAAAGATTTAGGCTACAAGGTTATTCTTTTCCTGGGCCGTATAACACTTCAGAAAGGCCCTGAATATTTTCTTCAAGCGGCGAAGAGAGTGTTGGATGTGGATCAGAAATGTATTTTTGTTGTTGTTGGAAGCGGTGATATGTACGACAAAATGGTGATAGATTCTGCTAAGCTTGGTATAGCGAAAAGCGTTATTTTTGCAGGTTTTTTACGCGGAGATGAAAGAAACAGGGTGATAGAAATGTCAGACGTATATGTGATGCCTTCTGTGTCGGAACCATTTGGCATAACTGCGCTTGAGGCAGCTTCGCTTGGTAAAGTGGTAATTATTTCAAAACAATCCGGGGTTTCTGAGGTACTAAAAGGTGCTTTAAAGGTAGATTTTTGGGATACAGAGGAGATAGCTAACAAGATATTGGCAAGCATAACGTATAAACCATTATCAAGATTTATTACATTTGTGGCAAAGCAAGATATTAAGAATCTGAGTTGGGGAGTTTCGGCACAAAAATGTGTAGATATTTACAACAGCATAATAAACTAAAATGACGGCGATCTGTTTTTATTTTCAGGTACATCAGCCATTGAGGACAAAAAAGTACAGGGTATTTGATATTGGGACTGACCATGGATATTTCAATGACAGCTCCTCAATGAACACCAATAACCGGGAGGTGTTTTCTAAGGTAAGTAAGAAGTGTTATTTTCCTGCAAATGAAACCATTTTAAAGTTACTTAAAAAATATAAAGAATTTAAAGTAAGCTACTCTTTTTCAGGAGTGTTCCTAGAGCAGGCATTGGAATTTGGAAATGAAGTAATCGACTCTTTCAGGAGATTAATAGATACTGGTAGGGTGGAAATTTTGTCCGAAACATATTACCACTCTCTTTCATTTTTTTATTCTAAAGTCGAGTTTGAAAAGCAGGTGAATTTACACAAGAACATGGTCAAAAAATTGTTTGCTATGGACACCCAAGTTTTTAGAAATACAGAACTTGCATACACTAACGAATTGGCAGCGTGGGCGGAAAATAGCGGCTTTAGAGGAATATTGGCAGAAGGGTGGGACCCTATTCTTGGGTGGCGAAGTCCCAATTTTGTTTACCGCCCGAAGGGTACTGAAAAAATTAAGTTGCTTCTAAAGAACTATAAACTCTCGGACGATATAGCTTTTCGGTTTTCTGATAAAAGTTGGAGCGAGTGGCCGTTGACTTCCCAAAAATACTCCGCTTGGATATCTGAAGTAGAAAAAAATGCCCAGACAATAAATCTTTTCATGGATTATGAAACTTTTGGAGAACACCAGTGGAGAAGTACTGGAATTTTTGAATTTCTTGAGAGTTTTCCAACGGAGATTCTTAAAAACAAAAACATTTATTTTGCGACACCCAGTGAGGTTATAAGTAGATTCAAGGCTGTAGGCGAAATCGATGTTCCAGCTGTTCTTACTTGGGCGGACACGGAAAGGGATTTGTCTGCGTGGACAGGGAACGAAATACAGCAGTCTGCAATAGCAGAGCTTTATTCACTGGAGAGGAAAATTCTTGCAACTGATGATCAAAAAATAATAAGAGACTGGAGGATGTTGACCACATCAGACCATTTCTATTATATGTGTACAAAGTGGTCGGGAGACGGTGATGTCCATAAATATTTTAATCCACATGATAGTCCTTATGATGCGTACATTAACTTTATGAATATTCTACGAGATCTGGATTTGAGAGTAGAAAACTATCGGAGAATGGCACGGAGGGCCACCGGCCCCGGAGGGGAGGTGAATATGAACAATGCAAGGAAGTAAAAAGGACATTGTGAATGCGCCTAACGACAAACTGTTTTGGGTGCATGAAGGTCCAGCTCTAAAGAATTTGGTGGATTTGAGGGATTTACTACGGAGCTTGAGAGATGAGACTTTCAAATTTCACGTAAATGAGCTTAAAAACGACTTTTCCAACTGGATCAGTGATGTTTTGAAAGAAGCCGATTTGGCCAAAAAACTTAAGGGTATTAAATCGAAAAGGTATACTTATAAAACAGTAAATGATTATCTTAATAGCCATTTTGGAATGTAGTTAAAAATGCCGAAATCATTAGTTCTAGGTAACGGAAATATATTAGTTGGTTTTGATAAATTTGGCCAATTGCGCGATTTTTATTTTCATTATGTCGGTTTGGAAAATCACGTTGGGCCGCCACTTGTGCACAAAATCGGCGTTTTTACTGACGGAATTTTTAGTTGGATAGATAGCAAGGATTGGGAGGTTAGTGTCGACTGCGAATTGGATACCCAGGCGGGGGTTATAGAAGCCCAAAACGAATCACTTAAGTTAAAAATAATATTTAATGACATAGTCTATAACGAAAAAAATATTTTAATAAGAAAGGTAACTCTTAGAAATCTTACAGAAAGACCGCGCCAAATCGAAATATTTTTTAACCAGCAATTTGAAATTTTCCAGGCACACAAAGGAGATACTGCATATTTTGACCCCAAAGACAAAACAATTATTCACTACAAAGGAAGAAGAGTCTTCTTGGTTAACGTTTTTGACGGAGAACCAGGCATAAAAGATTATAGCATAGGTCTTTGTGGTATTGAAGGAAAAGAGGGAACTTTCAAAGATGCTGAAGACGGAAAGTTGGAAAAGAATCCCATTGAGCATGGTTTAGTTGATTCGGTGGTTGGTGTTTCGGTTACCGTCGAAGCTAAGAAGGAAAGCGTTTTTTATTATTGGCTAACGGTAGGCAAATCGATAGAAAAAGTTAAAGAGTTGAATCAATTTATTATTGACCGAGGCACGGAAAGTTTGATCGAGACAACAAAGGATTACTGGAATGCGTGGGTAAATAAACAAAATTTTACTTTTTATAATTTGCTTCCCAGTCATATAGATCTCTTTAAAAAGTCGCTTGTAATTCTTCGTACTCATGCGGATAACACAGGCCCCATTATTGCATCGGGAGATTCGGATTTACTTCAGTACGAGAGAGATACGTATTCCTACATGTGGCCTAGGGACGCAAGCATTTGTGCGCTGGCTTTAGATAAGGTGGGAGACCACAATGTGGCAAAAAGATTTTTTGAGTGTGCAAACCAGATAATTACCGATGAGGGGTATTTTATGCACAAATACAGATCGGATAAGTCGTTGGGCAGTTCTTGGCATCCCTGGATAAAAGACAATGTTCCTCAACTTCCAATCCAGGAGGACGAGACGGCTTTGGTTATTTGGGGGCTTTGGCAACATTTTGATCTTACTAAAGATTTGGAGTTTATAGAGGTTGTTTATAACTCTCTGATTAAAAAGGCGGCAGATTTTATGGTAAGTTACTGCGATAGTGAAACAGGACTTCCAAAACCTTCCTACGACATATGGGAGATGAAGTATGGGATATCCACTTTCACTTCCTGTTCTGTGTACGGTGCCTTGACTGCTGCAGCTAAATTTGCCAAACTACTAGGTAAACAAAAGGCGGCAGCCAACTACTATACAGTAGCCCAAAAAATAAAAAACGGGATATTTAAATATCTATATAACCCACAATCGGGTTTACTGTATAAACTCATTAATTTCGAAAACGGCAAAATGGTTATTGATGAGACCGTCGACATCTCATCTGTTCACGGATTAATAAAGTTTCGAGTAGTCGACATAGGTGATGCGAAACTAGCCACGATATTTGAAAGAACAGTCCAAAAACTTGAAGTAAAGACTGATGTCGGAGGTATAGCCAGATTTGAAGGTGACAGATATTTTACAGTCGGGTATGAAGTACCGGGAAATCCATGGTTTAATACAACACTTTGGGTTGCACAGTATTATGTTAAAAAAGCAAAAAAAGAAGATGACATGAAAAAGGTAAAAGATTATCTGTCTTGGGTAGCAAAATACGCGCTTCCATCGGGGATTTTGTCCGAACAACTTAATCCCTATACGGGTGAACAGATATCGGTTGCTCCTTTAAGCTGGAGTCACGCGGAATACATAAAGACGGTTATCGGCTATTTGGAAAAGCTTGAAGAGTTGGGTATCTGCAAAGCCTGCTATCCTTTAAAATAGCGTTTTTTCTGCGAGTTCTCGAAGAGCTTCAATTCCAAGCCGGTGTCTCCTGCTGGTTGCCGCTCTTGTAACGCCTAGCCTAATTCCAAGTTCAGTTAGATCTTGTTGTTCATGATTACCCAGTCCATAATATCGCAATATAATGCTTGAATATTTAGGAGGTATTTCATCGAGCATTCGGTAGATCTTATCTTCTAATCTATCCCCATTTGCGATTAAAGCATCTTCCGGTGACAGAGCATTTTGATCTGCTACTATATCCGAAAGTGGTCGTTTGCCACCCGACCCCTTTATATACCCGTCGATATCTATTGTTGGTCCGATACTTAAAGCTAATATAACAGAATCTCTTGTCCATCCCGTCGCGTCGGTCAGCTCATCAATTGTTGGTTCTCTTTTCATTTCTTGGTACAATGCACCTTGTACATTTCCAAAAAATCTTAACCCGTCAGTAAACCATTCGGCACATCTGATTGTTCTTCTTTGATCAGCTAACGCCCTGGTTATTGCTCCTCTTATGTCCCAAGCCGCAAACGTAGCAAATCTTGCACCTTTTGTGTGATCATAGTCTTCGGCAGCTTCAATTAAGCCTGTATTTCCTTCCTGAATAACATCCAAAAACGGTAACCCTATCCCTCTATAACAATTTGCTATACATATTACCAGCCTTAAGTTGTTTACTACCAGAGAATTTCGTGCGGAACGTCCCTCTTCAACCTTTATTTCGAGGCCTTTGCGTTGGTGTGGTTCTAAATGGTCTTGGGACAATCTTAGTGAAGCCCTGTGCCCACGCATTACTTGTTTGGAGAATAGTTTTTCTTCACCCCAAAGTAGAATTCTGGCGTCTCTTCTTACATCAGCAAAATATATATCCATAAGTTCCAGAGCTTCTTCTGGTCCAACTAAACCCGGGTCGGCTCCTTTGAATTTTCTGATATGGTGTTCACTAGACA
>MGGH01000012.1 GCA_001792305.1 Candidatus Woesebacteria bacterium RIFCSPHIGHO2_01_FULL_39_23 | reverse complement strand
AGAAGTGACTTTAATCTCTGCACAATTTTCCCTAGGATTAGAAGAATTAAAGGCTAAAATATGGAATTGTTTAGAATTTTTGACGGTTTACTTAGTCAAGTCAGATGAAAAACCTAGTACAAATAACCCAGTTATAGTCAAAAAAGGTTACACACTCAAAAACGTCTTGGAATTACTGGGTAAAGATAAGTCAGAGTATTACAAAAAAGCGAAGATTTGGGGTTCCGGATCTAAATTTAAAGGACAAGAAGTTTCTCTTACAACCTTAGTCGAAGATAATATGCAAGTAGGTTTTTTTAGAACCCTACATAATTAAAGTGCCAAAGCGGTAGCCATTATAAGAAGAAGTGCTCCAAGACCGATTCCAACCAGTGTCGGTAGTGATACTCCAGAATCAGGTAATTCATCGCCCGGGCTTGCGGGTATCAATGGACTAGGTGTGGGCGACCCCGTACCTGTTGCTGTGCCTGTTGGCGTAACCCCTGGAGAACCGGTGGGCGTGATTGTTGGACTTGGTCTAGGAGTGGCTGTTCCTGGGGGTGTAGTTGCCCTTGCCCCTCCTATTGTGTAAGAAGCAGTACTAGTTGGAATTAGAAGCACATCCTCACCGTTTGATTTTCTGGTGATTATACTCTTTGCGGAGTCAAATGTCAGAACCACAGGATTACTTTGAGGTACGGAATTTGCTGTTAAATTAAACGTTGCCAGCTGAATATTAGTTGAGGATGAAAAACCTGCAACATTGGTGTTGACACAGGTAACATCTATATTTACTTTGCTGTTTTCAGGTGTGACATTTTTGACGGGACAGGTCCAGTCCCCTGTTGTTTGCAGTACAGGGCTTATTTGTAAATTCGAAGTTAGAACTTCAGGTAAATCACCGGAATACGGGTACATTATTCGGATTGCCACTGCCTGAATTGCTATGCCACCTGTATTAAATGAAACAGTAACCGGAAAAGATTCCCCCACATTTTTATTAGCTGTCTGAGGACTTAAACTCACCGTTGCTTGACCACCGGGGACTGAGGCCTCTCTACGAATGTCCTGTTGCTGAGAAACTATATATACTCCAACTGGGATACTTACAGCCACAATAAGCGAAATTATGGCTAAGACAATAATTTTACCTTTGTTGGACATTTTGCTACCTACTAAACATAATAAAGTAATGTTAAATAGTAAGTCAATCCTTGAAGATTGAAACCCAAAATTGGTGCCGAGGGTGTGAGTCGAACACACATCTGGCGCTCTTCAGGCGTCCGCCGTGACCACCTTGGCTACCTCGGCAAGTTATCAAATAAATCCTACCGAAGCTATTTTACTACTTTTTTTGGAGTTTGTCAGGTAGCTTTTTAGGTAAAACATAATTTTTATACCACCACTTAAAAGCAGTCCCAAATCCTCCTATAACGGCAATGATTACAAGTAACTGTTCTCCTGCTGAGGCCGATAGCCATGTTTTTGCTAACCACTCTCCTGTTGGCCTAAGTATACCCTGAAAAATCAAATAAATTGCTGACAAAATTGTGAAAGCTAAAAAGACAAAAGCTAACATGGCGACTGCAATTTCTCCCATTGGAGGGGTTTTTCTGTGAATTTCTTTTAAGAGTTCATATACACCGATAAGTTCTCGATTTAACGCGAGTTTAGTCGGTAGTTTTCCTGAGCTACCAACTTGCACAGATTGTTTCAAATCAGCCAATTTACGATTAATTTTTTTCTCAATCTCGTCTGGTTTTCTACCCATATATCCCGTTGGCTGCAATTTTACTAGATTCTTTTGTGTTTGTCAGGTAGTATTGATACAATAACCCATAATGAACTGGGAGAGTTTTGTTGTAATTCTTTTAGCCTTAAGCCTTTGGGAACTTCATAGGCGTGTTTCGAAACTTGAGAAAAAGCTTAAAGGTGAAGATGAATTTGACTCAGAAAACATACCTCTAGAATTAACACCAAAACTTAAAAAATCGTATGAAAAATGGTTAAAGAAAAAATAAATATATGGATTCGATATTAACTATAATTGGGATAGCTTTAATAATAAGCTTCTTATACGATGTCCCTACTCTATTTAGGGAAAATTATTAAATATTTATATGGTCAGGTTTCATGTTATGAATTACTTGACCAACTGCTGAGGATTAATCGTAAACAACGATTATGTTCTTGGTCGGTGCTTTTAAAATGCTCAAGTGACCACCTTGGTTACATCGGCCCTTCGATTTTACTCAGGGCTTAAATCCTGAGCATGCCGAAGGATTGGCTACCTCGGCAAAATGTTTAAATATGTAAAAATATTTTAGAAACCAAGAATAAAACAATTATGGCTGTTACAATTAGAAAAACAAATTTAACTTCAGGAATTGTAACTATCATATACAGTAATTTCCTGTAAATTAATACAAAATAATACTGTATATTGTTCCAGTTCATGTGGTCGATGTAGGGCTCGAACCTACGACCTAACGGATGTAAACCGTTCGCTCTAACCAACTGAGCTAATCGACCCCAAGTGCGGGGAAGAGGACTTGAACCTCCACGGGATAATCCCACAGCCTCCTCAAGACTGCGCGTCTGCCAGTTCCGCCATCCCCGCCTATCTCTCGTGCAGATGGGAGGATTTGAACCTCCAAGGACAAAGAGTCCATACGGTTCTGAACCGTACGCGTCTGCCAGTTCCGCCACACCTGCCTGTATAAAAGAACTTATTCCTATTATATCATGTATTAGTATCAAGGTACTGGAATGAAAAATTTAAATGTAGTATCATTTTAGTCACTAAAAGCGGGTGTAGTTTAGTGGTAAAATGCTTCCTTGCCAAGGAAGAGACCGGCGGTTCGAGTCCGCTCACCCGCTCCAGAAGTGACAGAAATAAACACAAACTTACATAAAGTTACAATAAGTTACATAAGTTGAAGAAATTGACCAAAGTATCATTTGAAAGGGCAAAAAAATGGATTGAGGAAAATGGTCGTCCTCTTGAAAAAACTCTCATAAAATTCCATTTTAGTGAAGGGGCCTCTCAAGAAGTTATAGATACCCTAAAAACATTTCAGAATCCAGATGGTGGTTTTGGTAATGCCATGGAACCAGATTTGAGAACACCTAAAAGCTCGATCTTGGGTACGTCAATAGCATTACAGGTTTTGAGGTCTTTAAATCTTAAGGAACTCGGTAGTGATATTGTAGAATCTGCAATTATATTCATTTTGAATAATTACAATGTTGAGAAAATGTCTTGGAGAATTATTCCTCCGGAAGCAGAAAACTCTCCTCATGCTCCATGGTGGAATCAAGTAGATAGAGAAGATAACTTCGTGGGTTTTCATCTGAATCCAACAGCAGAAATTCTTGGGTATCTTTACAATAATAAACACCTTGTTCCAAGAAAATTGATAGGTATATTGAGTCTCAAGGTGCTTACTGAGTTAAAAAGCTCAAAAGAAATTGAAATGCACGACTTTCTCTGCTGCAAAAGATTACTGGAATCGAAAAACTTAGACAGCTCTTTTCATCAGAACCTTATACTTGAACTTGATAGATTAGTTGATTCGTGTGTGGTTAAAGATTCATCCAAATGGGGTGGGTATGGACTGCGCCCGCTTCAGGTTGTAAGTTCTCCCGATTCACCTTTTTTTGGTAAATTACAAAAACCGGTTGAAGAAAATCTTGATTATGAGATAGATATACAGGATGCTAGTGGAGCTTGGTCCCCTACATGGTCATGGGGAGATAGTTTCCTGAATGAATGGGAGAAAGCTAAAAACGAGTGGACAGGAATAATCACTTTAGAAAAATTGGTGCTTTTGAATAAGTTTGGGAGAGTAGAAGGTTAAGTCTTTGAAACTCTGGATCTTGAAGATACGATTTGATATATTGGTCTTGGCTAAACAGATCCGAGCCAATTACGGTCACCCGCTCAAATGGAGATGTTTCGAAGCATTACTCCGACGATTATACCCATTAATATCGCGCTTCCTCCCAGTAAAAACATTTCGAATCCATTTCTAACTAAATTTATCTTAAATATTTTTGCGCTTATTACTCCCAGCAAAAACAGAGATAAAAGTGAAATTAAAATTGAGAACCCGAAAGCCAAGCTCGTTTGGAAATAAACATAAGGAAGAAGAGGAACAAAACCAGATGAGAAGTAAGAAACAAACATAATTACACCACCTAAAAGTGATTTAGTTGAAGCCTTTTCCTTACCAGTTTTAAACTTTTCAATTGAGTGTTCGGACAGAAAACTACCTACACCCATCGAGAAAGCTTCTACAAAAATTAGGACCACGCCAGTCAGAAAAATAGTTTTTCTTGGAAGGTCGGCTACGGCTACCCCCGACAGTAAACCGACGGTTGACACTAAACTATCCTCAACCCCAAAGATAAAGTTTCTTGCGTAGACCGTAAACGTATCTTTTGAAAATTTGATCATGACACTCCCCTTTTATGCTCTTTTATATGGAGACTTGCATCGAGTATCGTTTTGACGAGTGCCGTAATTAATACCCAATTTTGGGGAAATTCAGAATATTTAGCTGCAATGACTCCCATAAAAACCGCTAAATGAGTCAGTCCGTACCTTCTGTAAGGCTCGAATATTTGCTTAATTGGAGACTCTTTTTTAAACTCCATTCTTTTAATGAAGTTGACATAGAACGATATTAAATGGCTAATAAAAAAGACCAGGATCATGTAAAGAATAGGAATAAATTCCAGATTTTCAATACCTATAATTAAATAAAGCAAAATGCCGTAAACAACTAGAAATATAAAGTAATTCGTGGCAAAAAAGGGTATTATCGGAAGTTTAATTAAGGAAGTAAATATCCTATCTTTTAAAAAAGCCTTTCTTGATAACGGGCCTTCGGACTTGAAGATCCGTATAATAGCGAAAAAGCCTTGAATGCCTGCTTCAAACCAATATATAGCTGCTAAAGTCTTGATGTCCCAGCCTAAAATAACAACTCCTAAAATTGGAACAGCATTTGCAAAAATGAGTACTAGTAAGGATAAATAAAGCAATAAGTTCATATAATATATATTATCTTCTGTCTTTTTGAGGTATAATGTCAATATGAACGATGACGGACAGGACGATGTAGTTTATGATATTGATAAGGCCCACGAGGCTATTTATGGGCATAAGCCGGGAATCCATGAGCCGGTTGACATGGCGCGTGAAGTCCGGGAAGCGGAAAAAAGTAGGCGTGGAGGAAGAAAGAAGAAGTCAGAAGTAGAAGAAAATAGGGGTTGAGTAATTTGGTGGCTGTAGCTCAGTTGGTTAGAGCGCGAGGTTGTGGACCTTGAGGTCGTGGGTTCGAGACCCATCAGCCACCCCAAGTTTTTTAGCCTCAAATACTGAAGACCCTCTTTGATAAAAATTTCTCGAAAATAAAACAGTGGTTTTATCTCTTAAAAACATTAATCGGTTTATCCTGCAACCAAGCTTCAATATTATCAATCATCATATTATTGCCAATTCGTGTGGTTGTATCACTAAATCCTGCAATGTGTGGGGTTGTATACACTTTGGGGTGTTGTCTTAGTTTTTTGTAAAGAGTGTTAGTACTATCACCAGGCTTTGCGTCAGCAACATCATGTGCCACTAAAGATAGTTTTCCTGAATCAAGAGCTTCAAACATTGCGTTAAAATCTACAATTGCCGCAACAGTAACGGAAATAAATATTGCACCCTCTTTTACAGACTGGAAAAAGTCTCTGTTTAAGAGACCTTTGGATGTAGAATTTGTGCTAAGAACATCAACAATGATGTCGGCGTCCTTAACTGCCTTTAACAAGTCATCACCTCTTTTGAAAATAGTGACATTCATTTCTAAAGCCCTACATATTTCGGTAACCCTTTTGCCAATGTTACCGTTGCCTAGAATAGTGATATTTTTACTTGCTAGACCTATGGGGGACTGGGCCAAAGAAACTGTTTCTGTTGTCCTCAGATATGTATCAAGCCTTCTTGTTGTCGAAAGCAGCATCCAGGTTATCCACTCTGATACAGCATTGCGATTACAACCTGGACTGTTTGCAATTGTAATATTTTTGGCACTTAAAACTTTAGGGTCGGCAAAAGTACCAACACCTACAAAGGGAACAGAAATGAAAACATCTTTTAGTTCACCGTATTTCTCACGAAGACCAGCCATCCAAGAACAAATTATTTCAAAACCCTGGCATCGTTTAAGCCATTCATCTGGTGAAGAAGGCATTTCATCAAAGTAAGTTACTTCACCTAGTTTGTTTAATCGAGCCTTTTGTTCCTCAGATAAACCCATGGGATTTGTAACAACAATCTTTTTCATTACTAGATAATACAATATTGTTAGCAAGCAATAAAGACTTTAAAACTAGGTATTCACTGGAATTTAGCCTCAAACTGGTTCGAACATCATTCACTAACGGACCCCAGTTTTCTACATTTAGATTTAAATTTAACAGAAAATTTGTTGTGTTTTTTAGACATTGTGCCGCCATGTCATATGACCAAATTCGCCTGAAGGTTCAAATCCCATTTTCGGATAAAACTCGTCACCGATTATTCCAGCAGAATTAACTAGTTCCAGTCTCGTAAATATTGTTTTTAAAAACTCTATCAATTGTGTGGCAACGCCTCGCTGGCGATAACCCTCCTCAACCATAAGTCCAAACAGGTTACCTGCACTGCAATCCACTGCTGCATATCCGATCATTTCTCCACTAGGACATGTTGCTATACACCAATATAAATCACCATTCTCTAATCTACTTAATTCACCATGATTTGTATTGGGCCAGTACTTAGCTACATTATCCGTTGTGATAGGAATAACCCTTACTGGCAGCCTTTCTCGTTTTTCCTTACCAAAATGTTCTATATCACCAAAAGCCATCACGTATTTTACTATGTATATATTAAAAAACATATAATTGGTATTTTACGTAGTAAGCTACATAAAATACGCAGTAAAGTTAAGTTAAATTTAATTGAAAAACTGTAATTTGTTTTGTATAATCGGGCAATATGAAAAATAGAAACTTTATTTTACCCACGACGATTTTGTTGGCAAGTATCGTTTTGGGAGGGTTTTATTATTTTACTCAAGTAAACAAACAGGCATCTATAGAAAGACAACAGGAACTCAAAGTAGAACAAGATAAGGCACAGCAAGAATCAAAAACAAAGCAGGATAAAAAGGAATATATAGCTAAAAGGAAAAACGAGTGCTATACACTTTATGAAAAAGAAACCGAGAAATGGAATAATGTAAAAGATTTCGAATATAAAGAGGATAGAGACACGTGTGTTGTTAAATATGCTTCTAGTGAACCCGCAAAAACTGAATCAGAGTGCAATAAGATGATAGAGAATATTCCAACATCGTTTAATCAAGAAACAAAAGATAGAATTTTTGACAGGTACTCTGATTGTTTAGAAAATTGGTTTAGTAAAGAATTTTAAGACTATATGTTTTCCTCGTCATCGAACCAAACACAGTGATTGTCCCATCTACTTCATACTAATCTATATTCGAACATTGAATGGCAACAGATTTATTGACACCCCATAGTATGGATTTACTTCTATAATTTTGATATATTTCTAATATACTTATCTTACTCGGGTTTGCAACCTTCGTAAGCTTGGGTATGATCACCCAAAATGCTATTCGAGCAACGTAAGAGTCAAACTACGCTTTTTTTGGATGCAAATTAAAGTATTTTGGTTATAAAATAACTACATGTATAAAAGCCATACGCCAAAAGATTTTAAAAAGTATTTTGGGTTGCCAGAAGATTACAAAATTGACGGTGTTCTTTCTTATGGAACGTGGAGAAAAAATGAGCACAAAGAATTACTTAAAGAAATTCTAATCGAGAGCGGTCTCCGGGTAGAATATGAACACTTAGGGGAGAGTTTTTTGCGTGATGTTTTAGTTTTTAAAATCAAGGGTAAAAGATTCTGGTTCGAGGTTGGATATGGTGGTGCTTACATTTCTGAAATATTTCATTTTGGATGTATGCTTGGTTCAAGAAAGAACATTATGTTGGGGACATGCGGTGGGTTACTTGAGACAGGAAAAACAGGAGATATTATTTTACCGACCTATTCTCACGGTAACGAAAGTACTACCAGAATGTATAAACCGAACTCCAAAAATAATAAACACTTCTCGGATCGAAAGCTGAATAAATCTCTAAAAAGGCGTTTAAATAATAATCTAATCGTACATGAAGGTCCGGTAATTACTTGCCAGGCTATGTTGTCTGAAAGCTGGGAGGACGTACTAGAATGGTCCAGAGAAGGTTATTTAGGTGTAGAGATGGAAACATCTACTGTTTTTGCTGTGTCTAAGCATTTTAATGTTCCAGCTTCAGGTGTTTTGGTCGTGGCAGATAATTTAATAAAAAAAGAGACGACTCTGCATGGCAATTACGAAAAAGCCAAAGAGGCAAGAAATAAAATACGTGATTTAATTTACAAGATTGCTTTAGAGGAGTTATTGGAGGACTAGGATAATCTTGATAAACATTTACCCCTATAGTTTAGTG
>MGGH01000011.1 GCA_001792305.1 Candidatus Woesebacteria bacterium RIFCSPHIGHO2_01_FULL_39_23 | reverse complement strand
TCTATGACGGATCATTTCACTGCGACGAGTCCAGTAATCCTTCGTCAAGCTGTAAACGCAATCTGCGACTCTATTAACTGGAACGGGCCAGATCCAATAAATAAAGTTGTAAGCGAAGAAGAAAAAGGAGGTTTTATTGCTGTCTGTGTAGCTCTACAGAGAAACTTACCTTTCAGCCTAGCTAAACAAAATCCAGTTCGATTACCCGGAGAAATAGGGATCAAATTCTCGATGGATTACGACAAGAATATGACACTATATTTAAACGGAGTTAAAAAGAAAGACCGTGTCATTATCATTGACGACATTGTAGCCACGGGTGGAACGATGGTTGCAATGATCAAGGCAGTAGAGCAGGCGGGGGTGGTAATAAAGGATGTCATATCACTTGCAGAAAAAGTAGAAATGGGTGGAGTTAAAAGAGTAAAGGACGAAACAGGAATTGATGTAAAAACAATAATAAAAATAGACACCTCAGGAAAAAGATCTAAAGTGGTAGGGACAATTTTTGACTCCCTAGTCCCTGGAAGGTGAGGTGTGATCAGATCTTTTTAGCAGATTCTCCGTTTTGTTTTCTGCCGACGATTTTTTCAAAATCTTCCCTGTCAAGTGTTTCTTTTTCAAGAAGTTTTTCAACCACCATATCCATAAGCCTTTTGTGTTTCCTGACTAATATCACAGCTCTTTTGTAATTTACATCTATTATCTTTTTGACTTGGTCGTCTACTTTTTCTTGAGTACTAGGTGCAAGATTTGCACCTTCATACCATTCCATTGCTCCAAACTCGCTTACTTCTGACTGCGGCCCAAAGTTAATTGGCCCCAACTCACTCATTCCAAACTCAACAACCATTGCCTTGGCAAGTCTGGTTGCCTGCACAATGTCGTTTGAAGCACCCGAGGTCATTTCATTAAAAATCAACTTTTCGGCGGCACGTCCTCCAAGCATCGCGGTTATCTGGTCCATAAGACGAGACTGGGTTTCGTGAGTCCTGTCAGCGGCCGGCGGAATCAGTGTGTGTCCCAAACTCATCCCGCGAGCGACAATTGAGATCCTGTGCACCGGATCTGCTTTGGGCAAAAAGTGAGTAACAATAGCGTGACCCGCTTCGTGATAAGCTGTAATTTTTCTATCCTCCTCAGTTTGAAGCTTCTTTTTTGCAGGCCCAAGCTTGACTTTGGTTGCCGATTCTTCAATATCTTCCATTTCAATTCCTTTTTTGTTGTTCCGAGCGGCATAAATCGCAGCTTCGTTAAGCATATTCTCAAGGTCTGCTCCGGAAAAACCTACAGTTCTATCCGCTACCATTTCCCAGTTAATCGATTCCATAAACTTTTTTCCTTTTGCGTGAATTTTAAGAATTGCGAGTCTTCCTTCTTTATCTGGCATGTCAAGGGTTATTCTTCTGTCAAAACGGCCAGGCCTAAGAAGTGCCGGGTCTAGCAAATCTCCGCGATTTGTAGCCGCCACAACTATCACGTTGTCATTGGGAGTAAATCCATCCATTTCGACCAGTATCTGATTTAAGGTCTGCTCGCGCTCGTCATGCCCGCCGATAAATCCTCTTCCCCTTTGCCTTCCGATCGCATCAATTTCATCGATAAATATAATTGACGGTGCCTGCACTTTCGCCTGTGCAAAAAGGTCCCTGACACGGCTGGCTCCCACCCCAACCAGCATTTCCATAAACTCGCTGCCTGCCATTGAAAAAAACGGTACTCCGGCTTCACCTGCAACAGCTTTGGCAAGTAAAGTTTTACCAACTCCTGAAGGCCCGAACAACAATACTCCTTTTGGAGTCCTGGCACCTACTGCTCTATATTTTGCAGGATTCTTCAAGAAATCTACAATCTCCTCAAGTTCTTTTTTGGCTTCGTCTACCCCCGCTACATCTGCAAAAGTTATATCCTGTTTGCCCTTAGCAAAAAGACGGGCGCGGCTTTTGCCAAAAGAAAAAACATCCTGTACCCCCCTGTTTTGGCTTCGAAGAATAAGCAGGAAAAGACCTGCCATAAGAAGAATGGGGAGTACCAGCCCTATAACTTCACCAAAAATTTTTCCCAGTGATTGATCAGAAATAACATAATTCACTTTGGTCGGGTCTATATTTGATCTGTCCAAAAGCTCAGGAAGGCTAATACTTGGCTCTTTGGTAGAATATTTAGTTTCGCCGTCTTTATAAGTAACAATGAGTTTTTGGTCCTGGACAACAATTTCTTCTATCTTGTTATCTTTTATGTCATTTAGAAGCGTAGAGAGCTCCACTTGCCTCGAATCTATTTGAATTTGCAAAACTGAAATCAAAAAGGGCGCGAAAAACAAAAATAGGAGAAATGCAATAACCACCTTCCAAAGATTAATTTTGAGTTTAATCTCAACTCCCTTTTTGTTTTTTTTATTATTGGTACTAGGATTAATATTTGGAAACATACTGTCTGATTATAATCAAACAAACTCAAAACTTAAAGGTCAAAAGTCAAAACTAATACACCTTCGTTCCGTTAGGGACTTGTTCTGAGAGGTTGAACAATATTGGCTTATCTTCTTCTGTCTCACCCGGTACAGCCATGAGCATCATTGCCTCAGATAATTCCCTGTCTGGACCAATTTTTTTTGGTTCGAGATTAATAACAAATGGATACTGATTTCCAATAAGATCCTCCGCTGTATAAAATTTCATAATTCCGGAAAAACAAATTTTTTTCCCAATATCTTTTCCGAAATCAGCAGTTATTTTAATAACCCAATGACTCCATTCGGGAACTTGGGCCTCTGTAACAGTTCCTATACGGATATCCAGATTCTGAAAGTCTTCAATAGAAATCACAGCCATCTTGTTTGAACTCTATCTTCTTTACTTAATTAACTTATTTATCCCTGTTTTTTCTCTTACTCTCTCGACCACCTCGACAACGACTTTTCGTGCTCGTTTTGTCCCTTCGATCAAAATTTCTTTTGCTTCCTCTGGTCTTTTTTCATAGTACCTTCTCCTTTCTCGAATCGGCGTCAGGAAATCATTCAAGGCAATAAAAAGTTTTTCCTTCACTTCAATATCGCCAACTTTTCCTACTTTATACCTACTCTTTAAATCTTCAACTTCTACCTTATTAGGATTAAATGCATCATGGTAAATAAAAACCGGGTTTCCCTCTACTTTACCGGCGTCAGTTTTATGAATTCGATCTGGGTCGGTGTAAATACTCATGACTTTTTGTCTTAAGGCTTTCTCGTCGTCGGAAAGTAGTATTGCATTGCCCCCACTTTTACTCATTTTCAACTTCCCATCAGTTCCCACCAACCTTGCAACACGGCCTACTTTCGCTTCGGGAACAACAAATGTTTCACCAAACGCTTGATTAAAATCCTTGGCGATTTCACGCGTTTGCTCAATAACTGGCAATTGGTCTTCTCCCACTGGCACCAAATCAGCATTAAACCCTAAAATATCAGCAGCCTGGAGAATTGGATAGACAATAAAACCAACAGACGGATCCAATTTCTTGTACAAAATCTCCTCTTTAACACTGGGATTTCTGATTACCCTCGAGTGCTTAACCATTGTTAGAAATATACCGTAGAGCTCGTAAAGCTCGGGAATTCCCGATTCGAGAAAAATTGTGGCAATTTTAGGGTCAATTCCAACCGCCAAATTATCTAGAAAGACGTTGTAAACATCTTCGTTGATCTTTTCTGACTTTTGATAGTAATTCGCATACGCATGAATATTCGCAAGAATAATGTATGTGTCAAATGTATGTTGTAACTTAACACGATTCTCCAAAGTACCAAGATAGTGGCCAATGTGCAATTTCCCCGTTGGCGTATCGCCAGTTAATATTCTCTTTTTAATCATAACGCAATCTTAGCTCATGTGAAGCAAAAATAAAAGTTAAACTTGGGTGCCAGCGAGAGGGATCGAACCTCTGACCTATCGCTTATGAAACGATCGCTACTACCACTGAGCTACGCTGGCTCCTACTAACTGACCTGTCTGCTTATTTTATCATCATTGCAACAAGCCATCAATTTTAGTAAAATCTAGTAATTCCTGTTCTAACGTTACAAATGGAAGAATACTCGTCTCAGATAAAAGTAAACTTAGACAAGTCAACAAAAAACAAATTGAGGCTATATACAAGTATTTTCAGTGAATATTATAGCCGACTGATGACAGATCCAAAAAAGGCAGAATATTATTTGGCACAAAAAATGGGGGTTCTTGACAATTACTTTCATCTTTACTTCATTGCCCTAGCTTCAGAACTTAAGAAATCTGGTAAGGTTGAGGCGTCAAGTATTATGGAGAATAAAGCTAAACTTTTTCTTGAAAATCTTAAAAGCTTTCAGAATTCGCACATAACGGATTTTGTCGAAGAAACAAGCAAAGCGGCTTCAAAAATATTAATAAATTCTCACTCTAAATCTCTAATAATTAAACTTAAGCAGCTTCTAAACACAATATTTCATTGGTTGTCTTAACTTGTTTGGCTCAATCCTTCAATAAACCCGTGAATTTTACGTAAAAAATCAGTGCTTTTTCGAACTTTAACCCTTAATACACCTAAATAATCATCTGAGTTCTCATATACTTTTTTCCATACAACATTTTGAAAAAACGGTTTTTGAAATATACCTTCAGGTATAGCTAACAGCTCAGCCCACTTTTTCTGAATGTCACCAATTCTGTTTTTGTGAGAAACATTCACAGTAACCCTGAAACTTAAATCATCAATATCATAACTAAAACACACTTTTAACCATTCTAAGAAAATCCGAATCATTTTATAATCTGAGTTCGCAAACCCTGCTTGGCTATCTTTTTTGAACCCTTCGGCCCAATACAAAGCTGTCCCGGTAAGAAAAAGTTCCCTTCTTGTTAACTTCCCAATTTCCTCTTTCCCCTGATTGAATAACTCTAAAATCTTTTTATTTTTGATCTTTTTCACTTTTTCTAAATATACCTGCCTTTTTCCGTAAAAAGGATCCCTTGTTCGCTCCTCCAAAGCCCTAATTTGTTCGTCTGAAAGCTTAATGTCTCTACACCACTCACTCACCGAGGCAGGAGAAACATTCAGTTTTTTAGCTACTACCCTTATACTCTCTCCGCCTAGTCTTAATCTCCGAGCCTCAATTTTTTCTTTAAATCTGGCCACAAGTATTATTATACAATAACCACCGGTCAATTTTTGTAGTTGCTTACTTTATATTGAAGAAGTATAATAACCATGTTCTTTTACATGCGGGGTAGTGTACGGCTGCACGGAAGGCTAGTAGTAATGGGCCTCCCAAGGAGTAATTCTTGGGAAGAACTTGGCTGTATCGGTGGACAACCTGAGTGTAATCGAAGGTCAATACCGAGGCAATCCACATTCATATAAACTGAACGTGGCGAGTCCGTAGAGACTAAACGCCAGGCTCCCGATTAAATCGGGATGAAGATATAGTCCTACCCTCACAGTAATGTGAGAAGGTGCATAATCTTCCAGGCTGGGTCCAACTCCCAGCCCCGCAACAATATTTAAAAAAACAAATTCAACCACTTCTGCCAATTGGATTTTGGAAGCTCTTCTTTTACCTCTCCCTTATCTTGCGGTGCAAGAAGCCGTAAAACTTCTTCATCTGGAAGAACCACGACAACTTCTCCTTCATACTGAAGCCCAAGTTTTTCTCTTGACTCTTTTTCTATATACTCACGGCTTCGAACCTCTGAAAGCTTACTTTCAAGCTCCTTGTTCTCGCTTTCCAACTCTTTAAGCTCGCTTTCAGCTTTGTCTATCCTGTCTCCGGATCTGTAAAAACCATAAGCATTCTGTATTAAATATATTGAAAGAAAGGCACCAATCCCAAGCGATATATATCTAACCATCTTTCTAGCCCGTGTTTCGTTTGGTTTTTTACTGGTTGCCTTTATCATATACTACGCCCACTACTTTAAAAACCGAAGATAACCTATAATATTGACGATATAAAAATTTGTGATATCATATATTTAAGGGTTAATTATTCATAATAAACCCCATATAAAATTTTTAAAAGTATATGAACGACAAAACAATCAAAAAACTGATTCCTGAATTCCTGAGTCACCTTGAGTCAAAAAAGCGGTCTCCTTCAACGGTCATTGCATACCGAGCTGACCTCGACCAACTGGAAAAGTTTTTGGAAACAAAAGGTATTGCCTTAATTTCTCAAATCACTCCAAATGACCTCGTAATTTTTCGCGACTGGTTACTTGAAAAAAAATACACACCAAAATCCGCCTCAAGAAAGCTAAATGCTATAAAAACTTTCTTTAGATGGGTAATGTCTGCTGGATACCACACATCTGACCCTTCAAAAGATGTAAGCCACCCCAAAATTGACCCCTCAAAACCCAAGTTTCTCTCTCCTTTGGAATATAGAGCCTTAAGAGATATAGCAAGAACCGACCCAAGGGTATCGTCCATCATTGAAATAATCTTACAAACTGGTCTTAGGATTTCTGAAGTCGCAAATCTCAAAGTTACCCACGTCAAAGATGAAGAAGTCCATGTCGAGGCTTATGCCACCCAAGCTCCACGTAAAGTCCCCCTAAACAAAGCTGCAAAACAGGCTTTGGACAATTACATTAAAACTTACCGACCTAAAGCGGACTCGCCACATGTCTATGTCAGCAAAAACGGAAAGCCTTTGGCAACCAGAAATATCAGAGCTGCAGTTGACAGATACTTCCAAAAAGCGGAAATTGGGGGATACTCTGTAAATGATCTTCGCACAACTTTTATAGTTGAAAATCTTAAAAGGGACGTTGACTTGGTTGTCCTGTCTCAAATAGTTGGCCACAAAAGATTATCTACCACAGAGCGCTATCTGGAACTTGCAGGTGTCTTAAGCCACGGTAAAAAGCAAAAACTGGAAGAATTGTAACTATAGGGCTTCTTAACCTTGACAAAAAACTTTCGCCCGACGTAAACACACAAAAAAGTGGGTGCGCATGGATTCGAACCATGGACATCTAACTTATAAGGTTAGCGCTCTACCGCTGAGCTACGCACCCAAAGCCAGGATATTATACCAAAATTAAAGTCTTGCGCGGCGGGATATTTCAGCCTCAACAAGCCTTACATCGCGGCCAAAGCGAAGCCTACTCATCTCCTGAATAATCTCCTCCAATTTTCGGTTTCTGTTTTTGATTTTCTCCATGATGTCGCTTGAAAGCACCATGGAAAATGGAGGCACAGGTTCGTTACGAACAGTTGTTTTTACATAAACGTGATACTTCTCAATATTTAAAAGGTCATCCTCCGCAAAAACAGGTGTAAATTCGTGCTGAAGATAATTGGCGTCCGTCACTCCAACGCGGTAAGTAATGATTGTACCCACATTTCCAAAAATAGCGTTTTTAACTTCCTCCTCAATTTGGCCTATAAATTGATTAGCGACAATCAAATTTAAATGATATTTTCTCGCCTCGGAAAGAATCTGGGCAAAGTCAGGGGTGGCAAAATTTTGAAACTCATCTACATACAAATAAAAATCGCGACGCTGATCTTCCGGCATATCGGCACGGCTCATAGCAGCCATAAGAATTCTTGGAACCAAAATTAAACCAAGAAAGCTCGAGTTTTCCTCTCCCAGCTCCCCTTTAGAAAGATTAATAAAAAGAATCTTCCCCTGATCCATGATTTCACGAAAAGAAAACGATGACTGTGACTGACCGATAATATTTCTAATCATCTTATTTGTAACAAACCTCCCGAATTTACTTGTAATATAATCCAGAACTTCAGATTTATGAAAATCCGATGTTTGGGCTATCTGATCAGTCCAGTATCTTCTTATTATCGGATCCTGAACTTTTGGAAGAAGTTCCTGAACATAACGCGAATCGGTCAAAGCTCTCATCACCTCAATAAAGGTCGCCCCCTCCTCGTACATGACAGTAAGCATCGCGTTTCGGACTGCGTGCTCGAACCTCGGTCCCACTATTCCGGTTTTATAAGGATCAAAAAGTTTATACATCATATTAATAATTGATGTCGTTACAAAGTGTTTTTGGTCCTCGGTTTTCGCTTCCAAGAGATTTAACCCCATGGGGCGTTCAGTGTCACCGGGTCGAAAATAAATAACGTCTTCGGCCCGCTCAGGCGGGACCATACCTAAAAGCTCTTCAACTGCGTCACCGTGAGGATCCATAAAACACAAACCCTTCCCTGCCACAATGTCCTGCAAAATTAAACTTTGCAAAAATTTCGACTTTCCAGTACCAGTTTTTCCGATAATGTACATATGTCTTTGACGGTCTATATCAGAGATAAAAACAGGACGCCTAAGGCCTCTATATGTACTTGTTCCAAAAAATAGACCCTCATCAGGAATTTCTGCCGGAGCAGGAGCACTTTTTGCATTAAGCCAATAAATATGAGGTGTTGTTATTTGTTTGTTGGGAAAGTGAAATACAGTCGCGAGCTCCTCAGAATTTAAGACCGATTGTCTATTACCAAACAAATGAAACATAGGATGGTATCTGTATAGAAAGTCATTAATAAAGGCGCCTTTGTTTTTAATCTTTCTTGTGCCAAAACCATTTGTGTCAGAACTAAACTGTTCGAAAGTGCTCTTTATGTTAGTCAGGTGAAGTTGGGATTGAACTTCAGTACCCGAAGCGACCACTATTCGGATTATGGCTTCAAATCCAGGCTTAGTGATTTTGCTCTCGACAGCTTCTAATGTTTTTGCTCCAACTGAAAAACTAGCTTTGCTTGGATCTGACTCACTTTTTTTAGTAGACGAAATAAAATTTCTTCCATTACTTTGCCAGCTTCCATTGGCAGGTGACACCACTAACTGAATTACAGCAGCCTCATCCTTACCCATTTTAGCTAGAGCCGAAGTAATTGAAGACAAGGGATCCACTGGCAAGTCTCTGAATACTTTGATAGGATAAAAATTATCTTTCTTTAATTGTAGGCTGGCGTAGCTGACGTGACCTTCTTCCTTGAAAATATTGTACTCCTCGACGATCTCTATCTCGGCGTCCGGATAAGCACCGTGGATTTGTTTTTCTATTAAATCTCTATATTTATTCGGCGTCCAGACGTAAAACCTGATATCTTCATTTTTGGCAACTATCTCAAATGATATTCCGGGTTGGAAAGAAAATTTTTGCTTCCATCCGCCTTTTTTAATCGAATACAATGAAGCAAAAAGCTGATCCATGGCATCTATCTTTACTTCGTTATTTCTGGGAACCCTAACCATAAGTAGTGCCGAGTCAATTGACACCTCTTCTCTACCTCGCCAGCGAAAGATTGTAAATCCTACAAAAGCAAAGACAATTAACCCCAAGAAAGCAACTGTTAATATAATAAGAATCATAAAAGCAGTTTCAATATTCATTTTTTTGTAATCCCAACCACTATCCTTTTACCAAAATGGATTGCCTTTTTTATCATCCGAAGCCAAAAATTGGCAAACCAGGTTAAGGGCTTATCAATCGGACCTTTAGCTTCCTCTTCAAGCGTCTTTTCATCTTGTGGAATGGCAAAAACTTGAGTATCATCGGCTACCTGCGCACTGGTATCATCAGCAACTGGTTGTGGTTGTGTTGGTTGAGGCTGTGCTCCCTGGGAAGGCTGCTCGGCAACTGTTGGCTGTTCGGCGGGTGCTTCACCACTTTCAACTTTAGGCGTAACTTCCCGCTGAGTGCTATCTACTTGCGGAGTCTCTTTAATTTCCGGTGTTGCCATGGTAGTTTCAATTTTACCACCAAATAGTTATTTTTTTACAGGAGACCAGACCTCATCTTTAATATGAAGCTTACTGTTTACATTTCTTGCGGCCATAAAAAGATAATCACTTAGTCTATTTAAGTACGTTAAAACCCCATCAGTAACAGCTTCAAATTTAGATAACTTAACCACTTCTCTTTCAACTCTTCTTGCGATACTTCTTGCGACATGGAAGTTTGCAGCAACTATACTTCCCCCGGGAAGTATAAACTTCGAAAGAACCGGTAAGCTTCCCTCCAATTTATCTATTTCCCTTTCAAGCTTTTTTGTTTTGGAGGAAGAAAACGTAAGCTTGGATCCTGCCAGTATTGACCCAATTCTAAGTAAATCCGACTGAATTTCCTTAACAAACTTTACAATCTTAGGGTCATTAAGTGTAACGGTAACTAGTCCCAAATGGCTATTCAGTTCGTCGACTGACCCAATTGCAGCAATTCGCGCTGAATCTTTATCAACTCTCACATTTTGTTTGTTCTGTGGGTCATATAAACTAGTCCGCCCCCTGTCCCCCTTTCGAGTATAAATTACCATTAGGTTTTAGCAAATGAAGAATAATCCGATGGAACCGGCACGAGGTCAGAACAAACCCCGATACAAGATCGAGGTGCTCTGCTAGGCAGAACTGTTCGCCTTCGGGCCAGTTCCATCTTCAAAGTGAACAAAAACTAAATTTATAATCATGACTTATTCAACACTCGGCGTAACCACATCCGTAACATTTTCTACACCCCTCTTCAAAAACCAAGCTTGCCTCACCACAACTGGGGCAGAAGTCTCTATGTTTAAACAAATTGTTTTGGTTATCAATAAAAACTTCTTTCATTTGCCCGTTTTGGGCGTTACCATTACCATTTCCAAGTGTCAACTGTGTCAGAGCTTCGGGAGTTTCTGTAACACTGGTTACATCTTTTTGTCTTTGATAACCAGCAAGTCCAAAATGCATACCCATAGCCTTAGCTACAGCGTCAGGTAAAGATCGCACTCTCTCGTGCCCAAAACCCACTGAACCACTTCCTCCAATTCCTCTTAACTGATCAACTAACTCTTGGGCTCTCTCAATCGCTGGTAAGTGGTTTCCGAATCTTAAAGTAGTTGAGATTACTCTTGCTAAGGCATCTGCCATGGCGGCGACTTCACTCCCCGCTTTACCTATAGCGATAAACACCTCAAAAGGATTTCCATCTGAATCGTGGTTAACCGTGATAAACGCGTTACCTAATGGTGTCGCAATTTTGTATGTCGCACCTTCTACTTTTAAGGGCCTTGGCTTAATTGTCGGTAACTCAATCACCCCGTTACCGTTTAATTTAACTACATCTTTCTTGCTATCTTTAACGCCGAGATTTAGGACTTGATCTCCTTTACAACCGTCCCTAAAGACTGTTATTCCACGACATCCTGTTTCCCACGAGAGCATATAGGCTCGTTTAATGTCTTCGATTGAGGCGTTGTTTGGGAGATTAATAGTTTTACTGACTGCGTTATCGGTATATTTTTGGAAAGCCGCCTGCATCTTTACATGCCAATCGGGGTGAATTTCATGAGCTGTACCGAAAATCCGCCTTACGTCTTCTGGAATTTCTTGAATATCGCGCACAGTTCCATGCTCTATAACCTTTCTCATAATTTCATCGGAGTAAAATCCTCTTTCCCTGGCTACTTTCTCAAAAAAGGGATTTGTAAAGTCAAGCTCCCTATTTTCTGACTTTACTACATGCCTATAGGCAACGGCAAAAAGTGGCTCAATACCTCCTGAACTGTCTGCCAAAATTCCAATAGATCCTGTAGGGGCTATTGTTGTTATTGTACTGTTTCGAATTGGCTTATCTTTAGCGTATATACTTTGTTTGAACATTGGAAAAGCTCCCCTCTCCTCTGCGAGTTTCGAAGAAGCTTTATGGCCCTCTTCATTAATAAATTTCATTATCTTCTCTCCTAGAGTTAGCGCCTCAACGCTATCATACGGAATGCCAAGTTCAGTAAGCATATCGGCCCACCCTCCTACACCCAAACCTATTCTTCTTATTTTTCTGACGGTATCTGAAATTTGAGGGAGAGGAATAGGATTCATTTCAATAACGTTATCCATAAGTCTGACTGAAAGATGAACTGTTTCGCGAAGTTTTTCCCAATCCACCTGCCTGCCGCCATCCTTCACAAAATACTTCAAAAATATACTCCCAAGGTTACAAGCATCAAAGGGATATAATGGCTGTTCACCACATGGGTTGGTACTTTCGACCTCCCATCCTTCAGCACGTATTGGGTTTGCACTCGTCTGATTTATTCTGTCAATAAACACAAGCCCAGGATCTCCAGTTTTCCACGCTCCTTCGGCAATCTCGTCCCAGACCTTACGGGCTATTAGTTTGCCTGCAACTTTTTTTGTATGCGGGTCAACCAAATTGTATTCCTCGTCCTTGGCCAAGGCTTGCATAAACCGATCTGTAATTGCCACAGAAATATTGAAGTTAGTTATTCCACCATCCTCTTTACAATGAATGAATTGCATAATATCAGGATGATCTACTCGAAGTATCCCCATATTTGCACCCCTTCTTGTTCCTCCCTGCTTTATCTGTTGAGTAGCTTCGTTGTAGACTTTTAAAAATGAGACGGGACCACTTGCTACTCCCATTGAAGACTTTACTCTAGAACCACCTGGACGGAGCCTACTAAACGAAAAACCTGTTCCGCCACCACTTTGATGAATTACTGCCTGCCACTTAACAGCATCAAATATCTCAATTAGACTATCACCCACGGGAATTACGTAGCAACCGTTATATTGCATGCCGTTACTTTTACCGGCATTCATTAATGTAGGTGAGTTTGGAAGAAAATTGCGACTTGCGAGTAAATTGTAAAATTCCCTGGCAAGATTTATTACTTCGCGTCTTCCTTTACCGAATTTTACCTCTGCGCGGGAGAGCTCCCACGCCACCCGCCAACACATTTCGCGGACAGTCTCGATGGGATTTCCGTTGTCATCTTTAAGAAAATATCGCTCCCTCAAAACCCTCAATGCTTGTTCGGACCAAGAAACTTCAGACAGGTCTTTGGGTATATCTGGTCTTTTTCCAGACAATTTCTCCACTTCACGCACCATCTCGCTATAAGTCAGGCTTTCCCAATCTACTTTCTTTAACTTTTTAGTCATTTTAGATCTTAACCTGCATTTTACCTATCGCTTTTTCAAAATCATCCAGCTTTTCAAATTCCAAATATACACTTGCGAATCTCAGCCAGGCCACCTTATCAATCTTTTTGAGTCTTTTTAAAACCGATTTACCAATCCATCTTGATGGAATTTCTTGAGAATCTCTTATTAACACTTCTTTCTCAACCCCATGAACTATTCTGTCAACTAGTTCTAAGCTTATAGGTCTTTTTTCAATCGACCTTAAAATCCCTCGTCTTACTTTTTCCTTATCAAATGGTTCTCGAGTACCATCTTTCTTGATTACCCAGATACTTGTCCCTTTAATATGTTCTGCTGTCGTAAACCTTTTTAAACATCTCAGGCATTCCCTCCTCCTTCTTACTGCCCTTCCCTCTTCCACCACCCTTGATTCTAAAACCTGTGTTTTTCTTGCATTACAAAAAGGGCATTTCATGTATGAAAATCATTGATACTAAGGATAGTGGACACAATGATAATTAAACACTAGATCTGTGGCTGTCAACTAGTAAGAAATAATACAAAAGGCCTCATCTTATGCTTGGAACGTGGCTAATAAAAACTGCTCTTTTACTTTTACCGCAAAAGCGGCACGGAAATTTATTCCACCAAGTTCCCAAACGATTATAAAAGTTATCTTAAAACTCGCTTTTAGCTCGTTATCATGTTTAATGTATCTCTTGAAAGTTAAACCTGAAAAGGATCCGCAGTTACTACACCAAAATCTGAAAGAACATTCTTGGTATCTTCAAAAACTCTTTTTGGAAGGTCTAAAATAGAAATAATGACCGGCCTTGCATCCTCAGGAGCGCTGGCTAGATGACTTTCAAGATCTGCTCTGTGATAGGCGCTTGCAAAGTGAATCTTCTTCAAAAGGTCCCTGGTATCCATACCTCCACTTCTTGCGACATTCTCTTCTTTGAAAGATTCTTCCAAATATTTTTCGGCTTTTTGAAAAGTAAGAATTGACTCTTCAAACTCCCCTTCTTTAAACAGCTTACAGCCCACGGAAAAACGCTTATCAGATATCTCAAGCAACACCAGTGACTTTTCGAAAGGATCACTAACCCCTTCCGCTCTTATTTTGTCAGCAGCGGCTAAAGCTAGCCAAAGAGGATTTGCAGGCATAATCTCGCCCGGATCAGGCAGCCAGTAATCTATTTTGATATCTTTTGAATTTGTGTTTTGGGAGTTTTTTTCTTGGGGTTCGGGAGAAGGAAGATTGAATTGATATTGGAGAGACGAAGCCTTGACAATTGAAATAAAAAGAATTCCAAAAGCGACTAAAAGGCCCGCAAGGTTCCCCAAAATACGGCTTATCATAAGAGGGCCACTATATGATACTCGATTTGTCAAGAAAGTACAAGCTACCTAAACAAAATAATCGGCCACTGCCATAACACATGAAGAAAAATGGATGAAGCAACATTCTTGGTCCTCGCGAAAACAAAAGCTGACCCTATTCCAAAGAGCGTCACTAAAAATAGGTAAACAAGTGAAGAGTACAAATCAAACTTCCATACAAAAACAGTAACCGGCACATGAATTAGTCCCCAGACAATACTGGTTACAATATTAGCAGTCCATTCTTTCTTAAGCGCGTGCCAGACTCTATTGAACAAAAATCCTCTAAAAGCTATTTCTTCTGAAACTGCCGTCGCAAACGTAATCACGAAAGACTCAAGTAGTGGTTTGTTGCCAATAAACGATCCAAAATCTAATCTTTCATGCTTCAGGTAGTTTATTATCATAGCCTCGATAATAAAAAAGGTTCCCAGCGTGACTGAGAGGTAAATTGAAGGATATAGGTTTTTGGAAGTAATTCCTACAGAACTCAATTTCGAGCCTTCTTTTTTAAGCAAAACAATCGTAGGAATAAGCCAAATAATGGGTTTAATAAAAAATTCTTCCACTTCCTCCGGTAGCTGAAATAAAAATCTGTAAAATCCCCATATAACCAAAAGAAACGAAGCTAAAATTACGGAGTTTTTAATTGCAATTTCTTTGCTGGGCATACTACCTTCTTTATCATAATATCTAAATCATTTAATATCTAGTTCCAGCTTACATCCTTCGAAAGCGCTATCGATCGCCTCCACTATTCTTTCAAACCGCTCCTTAGCTTCCGCTAAATCAATTGCATTTCTCTCCCCTGGAAACCAATGGAAAAGAAGGTTACGACTAAGTTTCCAAGTATCCCACAATTTGTCCGGAAGTTCTCTTCCTTTACAATAATTCACAAGTTTATCATAGATTCCTTCCCTTTCTCTAAGTTCTTTTTCAAGCGAAGGATTAAGTGCACGACCAATCCTAAATCTTTTACCCATATATTCTTCACTACTTATAAAACCCATGTCCAAAAAAAGCTTTTTTAGGAAACCCTCATAAGCCTTGGCTGCTGGAAAAACTATAAAAGCATAATCATGGTATCTATCTTTCCATTCAGGCACATGGGCCAGAAGTTTTACAGACTGATTCAAAAGCTCCTGCATATCTTCCTCCAAATATCTCCACCAAGGTCTGTCCGTAAGTTTCATGCTTAACATGCTCTTCACTAGAGTATAATTGATCGTCATGGGAAAACCAAAAAAGCGCACAAAAAATCGCTTACTAAAATTCAAAAATTTTCTTGTCTCAAGAAGTAAGAAATTTAAAATATTTTTGTCATTCCTCTTGGCTTTTGTCACGCTTTGTGTGTATTTGTTTTGGGGAATGCCGACTCCGTTTACATTAAATTCGGATCAAATATCGGTTTCTACAAAATTATTTGACCGAAACAACGAACTTTTATACGAAATTTATACCGATGAGAGAAGAACACCCATAAAGCTCTCTGACCTGCCACCGTATGTAATTGAATCAACTCTCGCAATTGAGGATAAGGACTTCTACACTCACCATGGTTTCTCTGTTTCGGGAATTACCAGAGCTTTCTATAACACAATATTTCGGGGTAAACTCCAAGGAGGGTCCACTTTAACTCAGCAATTTGTAAAAAATGCACTTTTGACTCAAGAGCGAACGGTTAAAAGAAAGGCACAGGAATTTGTACTCACTGTTGCGGTCGAACTTGCTTTTTCGAAAGATCAAATTCTTGAGATGTACCTTAACCAAATTCCCTACGGCTCGACAGCCTATGGAATACAGGCAGCTTCCGAACTCTATTTCGGTAAAGACGCAAAAAACTTGAGCGTGGGTGAAGCTGCACTTCTAGCCGGTCTACCTGCAGCTCCAACGCGTTACTCCCCATTCGGTGCAAATCCAAAACTTGCAAAAGAAAGGCAAGAATTGGTCCTTAAAAGAATGAATGAGGAAGGTTTCATAGATTCAACTGAAGAAGAATACGTAAAAAACGAAGTGCTGAAACTTGCGGACATTGAAGTACCAACTGCTCCACATTTTTCTCTTTGGGTCAAGGAACTACTGGTTGAAAAATACGGTGAAAGGTTGGTCGAAAAAGGAGGGCTTAGAGTGACAACAACGCTTGACATCAGGCTGCAGGAATTTGCCCAAACAATCGCACAGGAAGAAATTGAAAAACTTTCAAAATATAATGTAAAAAACGCAGCAGTCCTTGTCACAAAACCAGGAACCGGCGAAATACTCGCAATGGTAGGATCTAAAGATTGGAACGCGCAGGATGAAGACGGAAGGGTAAATATAATTTTTTCCAAACGCCAACCCGGATCATCCATTAAACCCCTTAATTATGCACTTGCTCTAGAAGACGGTAAAATAACCCCCTCGACTGCAATTACCGATGTACCTTCATGCTTCTCGGTCATCGGTCAACCGCTTTACTGTCCAGCCAACTACGACGGCACTTTTCATGGCTTAACCCAAGTACGATTTACACTCGGAAACTCTTACAATGTTCCTGCAGTTAAAGTTTTAGCCACTAACGGTGTTGACAACTTCATAAATTTTGCTAAAGACATGGGGATTACAACATTTGAGGATCCTTCAAAGTACGGTTTGTCGCTAACTCTTGGTGGAGGGGAGGTGCGCCCTTTTGACATGGCGGTTGCTTTCGGAGTATTTGCAAATTCCGGTATAAAGCAAAACCTTAATCCACTACTCAAAGTCGAAGACTGGAAAGGAAAAATATATCAAGAGGTAATGATCGAAGAAATTGAAGGAACAAGGATAATTTCCCCCGACGTGGCGTTTTTAATTTCCCATATTCTTCATGACAACAACGCAAGAACAGCTGCTTTTGGGCCGTCATCGTTTTTAAACGTTCGTGGCCATGGAGAAGTTTCCGTCAAAACCGGTACAACCAATGATAGGAGGGACAATTGGACAATCGGCTACACAAAAGACGCTCTAACTGTTGTCTGGGTGGGTAACAATGATAATAGTCCAATGAAAGGAAGTGTTTCTGGAGTATCAGGAGCTTCTCCTATTTGGAACAAAGTTATGAGAGAAGCTCTTGAAAAGTACGAGAAAGAAGGCGAGCACCCCTGGCCAAAAGCTCCTGATGGAATTGTTGGAAAAATGGTTTGCTGGACAACTGGACTTCTTGCCACCGACCCCCCAAATTGCCCTGCAAGATTTGAATATTTCTTAGAAGATTACTTACCAGAAACCGACTCGGGACGCCACGAAGATATTCCAATAGATAAAACTACCGCTATGGTAGGAAGACCTGATACACCCCCCGAAAACATCGAAATCCAAAACCACCCGGTTTTTTATGACCCCCTGGGGACGATCTTTTGTCTTGATTGTCCACTTCCTAACCAGACAATAACGATTAAATACCCCCAAAATTAGACTAAATCCGGCCAAGTAGTATAATACCAGCTGTGAGTCCGGCGGAGAAAGACAACCGCCTGCCTGTTAAAATATTACTTTTTTTAGGAAAACCTTTTTATCTTTTTATTACGTACTTTCTTATCTTTATTGTTACATCTGTCTACTTTTTTAAAAATATTTTCTCAAAAACTAAATCAGGAATAGTCTTTTTCAGGCCCACTGTTAGAATACCAAAAGCAGTTTCTTTTCTTCTCTTACTTCTCCTCTTCCTACTTTCTATAACTTCCTTCGCCTTAAACGAAATTCTGGTAGATCTTCCCTCCCCCAATGATCTACTTACTCGAAACCAAAAGGTGTCAACCAAGATATACGATAGAAATGGACAGCTTCTTTTTAAAATCTATAAAAAGGAAAACAGAACACCAATAAAACTTAGCTCTCTTCCAAAGCATGTGATCGATGCCACACTTGCCGCAGAAGATGCGGAGTTTTACAGCCATCATGGATTTTCGGTCAAAGGAATAATAAGAGCAGTGCAAAAATTTTTAAAAGAAGAAAAAGTAACGGGTGGCTCTACAATTACCCAACAACTTATTAAAAATTCCTTATTAACTTCTGAAAAGACATTAGAGAGAAAAATAAAAGAAATTGTTCTAGCAATTCAAGTGGAGAGAGAATTTTCAAAAGACCAAATACTAGAAATGTATTTAAACGAAGTATCCTACGGAGGCACGGCTTATGGTATACAAGAAGCCTCACAGCTTTACTTTAGTAAAGATGCGTTTTCCCTTAACCTTTACGAGGCTTCATTTCTTGCTGGACTTCCCAAAAGCCCAAGCCGACTTTCTCCATTTTTTGGAAATATAGATGATGCTTTTTCTCGACAGAAAGAAGTCTTGAAATTGATGGAAGTTAATAAATTTATCAGTAATGACGAGAGAGCCAACGCGCAAAACTCCGTGTTAAACTTTGCTCCCAATAAAATCGATATAAAAGCACCGCATTTTGTAATGTATGTAAAGAGTTTACTAATTGAAATGTTTGGCGAAGAAGTTATTGAACAGGGAGGTTTAGATGTTATTACCACTCTTGACTTAGAGATGCAAAAAAATGCGGAAGGTGTTGTTAAAAATGAAGTGGAAAGCTTAAAAAACTTAAATGTAGGAAATGGGGCATCGCTGATTATTAAACCTAAAACTGGCGAAATACTCGCAATGGTAGGGTCCTTTGACTATTTTAACGGAGACCTTGGTAGCAATATTAATCTTACCCTCACCCCAAGGCAACCAGGGTCATCAATCAAAGTAGTAAACTATTCGTTTGCTTTATCAAGATCGTTTACTGCTGCCACTATACTCTCGGATACCCCTGTTACATTTGACATTCCCGGACAATCTCCTTATTCTCCCAAAAATTACGACGGAAAATTCCGCGGAAATTTAACTTTAAGAAGCGCGTTGGCTGAATCCAGAAACGTACCTGCTGTAAAAGTTCTTGCAAGCCATGGAGTAGATCAAATGTTTACTACAGGAAAGGCAATGGGAATTACTACTTGGGATAACCCCTCTAATTTCGGATTATCGCTTACTTTAGGTGGTGGCGAAGTAAGATTAATAGACCTTGCCCAAGTTTATTCTGTAATTGCCAACTACGGCAAAAAAATACCACTTAATCCTGTTCTTAAAATAACTAACTATAAAGGCAAAATAATATATGAAAATAAGTGCGCACTAAACCCAAAGGATTGCGAGTCTACGTCTATTATTGATGAAAGGGTAGCCTTTATACTAACTGACATACTTAAGGACAACAAAGCAAGAACTCCAGCTTTTGGAAGCAGGTCTCTTTTGGTAATACCAAACCATCCAGAAGTTGCCGTCAAAACAGGAACAAGTAATAACTTACGAGACAATCTCGCAATTGGTTTTAATCAAGAATACTTGGTTGCTGCATGGGTAGGAAATAACGACTACTCACCAATGAAAAAGGTTGCTTCCGGATTAACCGGGGCAACCCCTATTTGGAACAAGATAATGAAAAGCTTGATTGAACAAGAAAAATCTCTGGATTGGGAAGTCCCCGAAGGATTGGTAAAATTAAGAATCTGCGCTTCAACAGGTACACTTACATGCGAAGGCTGTCCAGTAGTTCGCTTGGAGTGGTTTTTGAAAGAAAACGCTCCCAAAAAGTACTGTAGTCCAGAATGGTTCAATAAAGAAAGCCCTACACCATCACCCACAACACCTTAATGGATCCAGCCGTCGTAAATCTGTTTTATCACCTTGGGTAGATATTCCTCTGCTTCATTTTCGACAATTCCTTCTGTCATAACCACAAGTACAAATGGCTTTTCGGTAAAAACGATCCCTGCGTCGTTAATTACATGAATTTCTCGACCGTATTTATGGGAAACCATTACTTCCTCATCCACATTCCTCGGTAAAAAATTCTCGTAAATAGTATCTGTTAAAACTTCAAGAATTTCATCTCGAGACTTTACTGAAATCAATTCTTTGTTCCAAAGCTTTCTAAAAAACAAGCCAACGTCATGAGGAGTGGTCAAATTTTTCGTGAGAGTGGTAGAAGCCATTCCAATTTTATCTATGTAATCTTGAGTTTCTTTGTCCCCCAGAATCTTTCTTGCTATATTAAACGCTGTGTTATCCGACTCATGACCCATGTAATAAACAAGATCTTTATAAATGACCGACGTCCCCTCCGCTTTTCCAGAAAGACTCCCGGATCCTGAAACCTTATCTGAATCTTTAATTAAATACTCAGTATTAAGCTTTAAATTGCCAAGCTCGGCCTCTCGATACATCAATACCATCACGGGTAGCTTAACCAAAGACGCGGCAGTCATAACTTCATCTTCATTCAGTCCAAAGGAAAAGTCACTATCTAAATCAATCAAATAGAAGGCATAGATACCTGAGAGATTTTCAGTAATTTCACTTACTCTGGTAGTAATTTCATCTGCCTTACTCGCTATTTTTTCACCATCATCGTTTTTTTCAATAACGATCGTCTCTCCAATAATCCCAGTTAAACTTGGCAGTTTAAATTCAGGAAGTTTAAACTTCGGAAGGCCCGGTAGTTTCCAACTCCTTGCGGATAACCCTCCAATGGCTGAGGCAATAATAGTTGAAAGTAACACTAAAGCCACAAAAAGTCTCTCTTTATTACCCCAAGGACGATGTGGCTCCTTTCTGGATTTTCTGTACTCCGATTTTAAATCCTTAAATTTTCTTTTGGAGGGAAGTTTTTCATCTCGATCAGTATACTCTTCTTCGTCTTCACTCCTTTCACTTAAAAACGGTATTCTCATTATTCCAATTTTACAATCGATGATTAAAAAATAGAAGTTATGTCAACTACAATAAAATTGTTTCGCCTTTATTTTGGGTTACTAACTACTGAAAATTTTTCAACTTTAGAGCAGAATTTAATTACTCGAAATGCTTTACTTATTCCTATTATGCCAGACTTTTTCATCAACCAAATTTTGTGGTTTTTGGCCAGATAGTGCGTCAAGAATTGCAGCTACCGCTTGTCCCCCCATTTTATCGCGGGCTTCGTGAGTGGCACTTGCAATATGGGGTGTAAGTATTACATTTTCCATAGAAATCAACTCCGGGTCTATGTTTGGCTCGTTGTCAAAAACATCAAGCCCGGCACCTGCAAGCTGTCCGTCACGTAAGGCTTCAACAAGATCATGCTCGCTTACAATTGGCCCCCTGGCAGTATTTACTAAGTACGCTCCTCTTTTCATTTTGTACATCGTTTCGTGGTTAATCATGTGACGAGTCTCATCTGTTAACGGAACATGAAGAGTTACAAAATCGCTTTTGGCAAGTAGTTCATCAAGTACTGCAAACCTTACTCCTAACGTCTTTTCAGCCTCAGGGTCTGGGCTTCTTTTATAATATATAACCTCCATGTTATATCCGGTTGCCCGCCGGGCAACCATTGATCCAATCCTACCAAGACCTATTATTCCCAAAGTTTTTCCAACGACACTTCTACCCAAAAATATATCAGGTTCCCAACCGTAATATGCACCGCGTCTGACCGCCTCATCAGCTTCGACAATCCTTCGACTAAGGCTCAGGATTAACGCCCAGGTGTGCTCAGCTACAGCTTCATTAACCTCATCAGATGGAGTATTTGTAACTAACACCCCCTTTTTAGTTGCGGCCTCTATATCTATATTGTCAAATCCCACAGCATAGTTCGAAATGATTTTAAGCTGCGGACCAATTGCGTTTAATACTTCTCCGTCTATCTTGTCCGTCAATAAACAAAGAAGTGCATCAACTCCTTTTGCTTTTTCGGAAAGTTCTTCGCGAGTTAAAGGCCTATCAAATTCGGAAATGACCACTTCGTTACCGGAATTCGTTAGTTTATCTAAAGCACTCCCCGGTATCTTCCTAGTTACAAAAATTTTCGCCATAAATTTATTTAATCAAACTTTTTAGAACTCCTCAACTTTTACTCTGCTTGAAACAGCCATTGAAAGCCAATCGCCAATTTGATCCTCACGAAGCAATCCCTTCTGCCCACCAACATAACCAATAACAGACGCGGAATTGACCGTCCCCCAAACCATTGCTTCTTTTAAGTCCTTTCCTTTAATAAGTGCTGAGAGAAATCCCGATCCGTATGCATCCCCAGCGCCAGTCCTTTCATACGCATCAACCGGCATTGTATTTGCTTTGTAAAAATGCTCCCCGTCATAAGCGTAGGACCCTCTTTCTCCATCTGTTATAACCGGAATTTTTGGACCCTTAGACGCAACAGCCTTCAATAAATCCTTTTCTCTGCCATTGGAATCGCCAAAACCTGAAATCTTTTCTGCCTCCTCCCGGTTAACATATAGAAGATAGGTTCTTCTTAAGACGGGTTCGACTATTTCCTTTTTGGCACGCAGCTGGTAACTACCCGGGTTAAATGCCACTTTCGTTTCCGGATTTTTCGCAAACCACTCAAGAATATGATTATAAAACGGCTGGAAAGACTCTCCCATCGAAGTCAAATAAACCCAAGGTACTTTTGGCAAGCTGACCGGAAACTCGTAGGATCGGGGTGCATGATAAACAAAAATTGTCCTCTCCCCGCCGTAACTTACTACCACAGAATAATTAGAGGTAGTCGATGGCTGCTGGATTACATAAGTTAAATCAACATTCTCTTCTTTTAGTTTTTCTACAATTTGATTACCCACCAAATCATCGCCAAGTGTCAAAACTAAAGCGGAATTAATTCCAAGCCTTTTGGTGCCAACCACGTTATTTGCAGCATTTCCTCCAATTGAATAATCAATGCCTTTGACGGGAATTTTATCTCCGTAAGAAAAGCAAATAACGCACTCCTTGGTATCAATAGAACACATTGTTTCAGATTCACTTGGAGTTATAAACACATCCAGTGTCGCATCCCCTATTGATAGTAGCTCTAAATTAGTATTCATAATTTAACCTTCCATACTCTCACTATAACTACCGGAGCGGGCAAGGCTATTTTTCTTTGCCCTATCCAGTAAAACTTGTCTTGCAGCCTCAATATTTTCATCTTTGCCACCCCAAACAATCATTGCGGGGCCCTCCAATGCCCTCTCAAAGGAAAATGCAATAGGCCACGGGACACCACCAATTTCGTTCATACGGTCGACATGTTTTGTCGCTTCAATTGCACTATCACCCCCAGATAAAAATACAATACCTGGAACTTGTGGGGAGACAGTTTCTTTTAATACCTTAAGGGTTCTTTGGGCAATTTTCTCATCGGAAGCTCTCTTTAGACAATCCTTCCCGTGATGAACGAAGTTTGGTTTAAGTAGCATTTGAGAAAGGTTGACTTTATGCTCGGCAAGCTCTGTAAAAACATTACTCAAAACTTTGAATGTAACTTTCTCACCTTCGTCAATTGTGTGTTTTCCGTCCATTAGAACTTCGGGCTCGACCACCGGCACAAGACCAGCTTCCTGTGATAAAGCGGCAAACCGAGCTAGCGCCTCGACATTTAAACCAATACAAACATGCGTCGGGATATTTTCACCAATAGTTATTACCGCTCTCCATTTTGTAAATTTCGCACCAATACCTTTGTATTCAGCCAATCTTTCCCTCAAGCCGTCCAATCCTTCAGTTATTTTTTCCCCTGGGAAATTTTCTAAATCCACAGTACCTTTATCAACTTTTATGCCAATTAATATACCTTTATTTGTAAGTAGATTTCTTAATCTTTCTTCCCTAATTATCTCGTCGTTTAATATAACACCACTAATATAGTTTTCCAAGCCATCCGTTGCAAAAAGGGTTTCTCTAAACCTTTTATTAGTATTTTCGCCCGTCTGAATGCCGACCTCCTGAAACCTTTTCATTATCGTCTTGGGGCTTGCATCAGCCGCCCAAATTCCCTTTCCTGGAGCTACCAAAGCCTTTGCAATTTCCTCCATATACTCCTCTCACTCGAGTTTACCACTCTCGTGAGAGATTATGATCCCCCAAAATACTATCTGTAATTGCAAACTAAAGTATTTTAGGTATAAACAACTCTCACTTTACCATTTTGTAACTAAAGCTGTAAACCCCACTCCGACTACAGCAATCTGCTTTCAACTTGCGGGTATTTGTGGTGAGGGGTAAACTATTACCAGATATGTCATTAAAACCCTGGCTAATTGTCACTTTAATCGTGTCTTTAGGATTTCTAACACTCCTGGCTTTACAAAACGACTTCCTAAAAAAATCAATTTCCAAACCTACAATTCAACCAAATCCTCTCGAAACGCCTCTTAGTACTGCCTCACCCAAACTGGCAAATGATTGCGTTATCGGCGGATGTAGCCAGGAACTCTGTGTCGACCCTGGTGTTGACCCAAGTATCTCTATTTGTATATACAGACCCCACTGGAAATGCTATAAAACTGCAAAATGCGAGCGACAAGATAACGGGAAATGTGGCTGGACGCAAACGCCCGAGCTAACTAACTGCCTTCAGGAAAAATCAAATTCAAGTACAAGCGAACCTTATTTATAAATTCAAGCCGGCTTCTCGTATGTCTCGTACAACTGGGCAGCTGTGGGATTCGTACCCTTTAAAGCTGCGGCCACTCTGGACCTGATATCCAGAGTCTTGATGGGTTCCATTGAATTATTAACCCAACTTTCTATTCCAGACGTTATTTTCTCGGCTTCCTCAGGCGTCCCGGTTGCACCCACAATGCTGTTGAAAACTTTGTTGCGGTCAAATTCTTCATTTGTCCCGTCTCTTTTGACAACCATTTTCTTTTCCATTTTCCTCACCCCCCTTCTACTTGTGCTAATATATTTCTAGTTTACCACTTTCATGGACAGTCACCCAAAAAACTATGATCCTGTAAAAATATATCCTACCCCGGAGCAAATCCCACAACCCGGTAACCGCAATTTTCTCGAAAAACTCTTTCCAAAAGTAAAACCTGAAATAAGATCACTAATTTTACCTGTGATTCTTTTAGTAGTTATCTCCTTTCTGGTAATCGGTTTAATTTTAATTGCCAACAAACCGAAAGGATCTAATCTCCCGCCCACCCAAATTCCTATTTCCACTGTCGAGCCGACGCCGGTTCCAAATCCAACCGAAAACTGGAAAACATATATGAATGACAAATATGGATTTGAATTTGAATATCCGGATGATCTAAATAATAAATGCTGTGAAGAATACAGTGACTCGCTATACGGGATGGCTAAAGTCATCACTTTAGCCCAAAAACTTGATACAGATTTTGAAGGCGGAGCAGAGATATACAACGGACTAACAATCTCGTTAGCGTTAAATAAAACTAATACACCTTTAGACACGTTTGTTGAAGATCAAAAAATTAAAAATCTACAACGATTTTATGGCGAAGATCAACTAAAAACTGCTTTAAGCAAAATAAAAACAACGCGAGTTGGTATAGCCGGCCAAGAAGGACTATTAATAACTAATCAACCTGTTTTAAACATAGATATCATTTACCTTCCCATACAAAATAATAAATACTTTATTTCTATTTATAAAAGTGAAGAACATGATAAAGAATTCGATAAGACATTTGACCAAATCCTCTCCACTTTTAAATTCTTAGATTCAGAAGAAAATGCAGAGGGAAAATTCTGTGGTGGGATAGCTGCAAATCTACCGGAAAACCAATGTCCAGAAGGATATAAATGCAAACTTGATGGAAACTATCCGGATGCAGGAGGAAAGTGTGTTAAAAATTAATATTTAATGAACAAAAATTCGAAAGGTGTTGCAGAAATTTTTATCATCGTAATTTTATCTCTACTCATTGTCGGAGGGATTGGATATTATGCGTATAAAAACGCGCAAATAAGACCGGTCCCCACAACTTTCCCCACCCCAACAGTTGATGTAACTGAAAATTGGAAAACATATAAAAATGAAAAGTACGGGTTCCAAGTTAATTATCCAACAGACTGGATCTACAAGGAAAAGAAAGAAGAGGATCTCGCCAAATCAAAAAAAACAAGCATTATACAATTTAGTCCAGGATTAGTATTCAACATCAATCCAGGCGTCTTTAGTATTCAATTACACGAAATCGAAGCCGATCTGACTCTTCGGGAGTTTATAGATACCTTCATCTGCCAAACTTCCCCTGAAGGCAGTAACTGCAGTAACATATCTGAAGATATCAACGGATTCTCAACTAAAAACGGTCTAGCTGCTAATAAAATAGAGTATCATCCAAAGCTACAGTTTGCAGAATCTTTAGTATTCAAAAAGGGAGGAACCTTTTTTGAATTAGAGATTAATTTTGAAAAACCCTACTACGAAGGAGTAAGCGTGGATGAAAGAAGAAAAATGTTTGACCAAATCCTCTCCACTTTCAGGTTTTTGAATTAGCTTTTCATTTTTTGCGAGTGTTTTTTAAGCCATAAGGAAATTTTGGGAAGCTCTGGCTTTTGATTATCTACAAAAACCATAAAATCAGCAGCTTCACTTCTTTTTACTTTTAAATAATAGCTGTTATCCCATAAAAACTTATGAGTGGTCGCCCAAGCCGTGCGTTTATTTCCATCGGTAAACGGATGATTTAAACAAAGAGATTGAAGAAGTGCAGCTGCTTTATCAAAAATTGTTTTATATAAATCTTGCCCGGAGTATGTTGCTTTTGGTCTTTCTACTGCTGAATGAAGTAAGGCAAAATCCCGAACTCCTGCTTTTGTACCGGCTCGTTTAATAATGAGCTGGTGAATAATATATACTTGACCGATATCAACGTACTGCAAGCTCATCGAGAATTCCAGCGTTATCTTTTAAGAACGCCTTCCACCACCTTCTAAACTCTTCATCTGGTGAGAGTTTTTTTACTTTCTTCCCAGTAAATTTCCGAATAACTAACTCATCCTCGCTGGACTTTCCCACAATTACTTTCTGTCCAGCCTTAATTCCAGTCTCTTTTGAAAGATCTTTAGGAATGGCAACTACGTTACTATTTCCGGCTCTAAAAACAGTTTGAATTTGCATGATGTACTTACAATGTTATTACAAATTTCATTGTCTTGTCAAATATGCTAAATTGAGTAAATGACTAAAAACTCAAAAGGCTTTATTCCAATATCGCTATTAGTTGTTTTTGTTATTATCGGTATAGGAATTCTTATATTTAATAATGAGGGTTAAACAATAAATGCGGTTCCGAACGTAAATCCATACGAAAACCCAGTACAAGGTAGTTTAGATACTGTATACGAAATCGGGTACTACCTAAATAATGATATTGGCAAATATGCCGACGGTAAATACTTTTCCTTGACCAAAAAACAAAATATTATTGTTGATGGTTCCGAAGGAGTACGAGTTGAAAAGACTGTAAGTACCAATCCCGATTTAAATTTGAACAACTGGGGATACGGTGGTGGTGATATTATCGGATCTGTAGAGTTATATACGAATGAAGGAACTTATATCTTACAAGGAATAAATTCGACCAAATCCTCTCCACTTTTAAATTCTTAGATTCAGAAGAAAGCGCAGAAGGAAAATTTTGCGGAGGGATAGCTGCAAATCTACCGGAAAACCAATGTCCAGAAGGATATAAATGCAAACTTGACGGAAACTATCCGGATGCGGGTGGAATTTGCGTTAAAAACTAAGAAGTCTTTTCTGTTATAATATCCCATAATGAAGAATTATCTTAAGGGTTTTGCCCCATTTTTTATAGTAATCGTTATTGGTTTAATTGGCATAGTCGGATATTTGATAGCAAAAAATATAAAGGTTCCCCCAACGCCAAGTAACCAAACAACTACCCCTACCCAATCTCCAATTCAACTTCCAGACGCAGATACAACAAATTGGAAAGCTTACACAAACACAGAATATGGTTTCTCTTTTAGTTATCCACCAGCTGTTACTCTTTATACAGGAAACAATCTGAATAAAGTTGAAAACTTAACCTACATTCCTGTTTGCGATCTGGACCGTTCTGCTTCTTGTCTTTACTATTCCAATAAGGAATTTCCTAATACAAACTTCTCGGGGGCAGGTTTATCTATCAATATCCTTAAAGTCAACAGCGATTCTTGCAATACATTAGAAAGACCTACCGGATCTGTAGCAATTAATGAAGTTAAATTTATAAAAGGCGCTGCTGGCGGAGCTGCGGCAGGAAATCAAAATGAAGATTTAATATATCGAACTTTCCATAATGGTACATGTTTTGAGATCAGACAACGCGTTACAACAAATTCATCCGACGTAAATACAGTAAACGGAGGTGTAAAATCTTTCACTGAAAACGATCAAAATAAAATCACCAAACTTTTCGACCAAATCCTCTCCACATTTAAATTTTTAGAACTAAAAGTTACTCCTATTGCTACTAATAAACCCCAAACAAAAAAACTTGCGTATTTTCTCCCTTCTGGATGGCAAAAAGTAAATTATGAACAAAATACTTTCCAAATTGGATATGACCCAAACACGATGAAAACAGAACAGGGTGTAAACGGAATTACCATCTACAAACTACGTCCCGACCCCAAATACGGATATATGAGCTATGCATTTGTAGGTCTATATTCTTACAGTGGAGGTTATCGTCATCAATTTATTTACGACAAAGTTGGTCAAACACCTCAAAAACAAGACTACCTTCCTCATTACAAAGAATATGAATATACCTACAATGGAAAATCATGTTTATTTTTGGCCGGTATTGGAATCTCCCAAATTAATACAACGTGGGGCATGTGTGATGCGGGAAATGGAAAAGCGTTTTTAATAACATCAATCGACGATACAAATTTTCAAGAAATTGTCCAAACAATTAAACTTCTTTAATCGGTTTTTCTAGACAACACTTTCTTACAAGCGTTTACGATATCCTTCGACTTCATTTTGTACTTTTCTAAAAGTTCGTCTGGTTCGCCGGATTCACCGAACGAATTTTGCATTCCGATAAATTCCATGGGCACAGGACAATTTTTTGCCAGTACTTCCGCCACAGCTGACCCCATTCCCCCCATTACCTGATGTTCCTCAACAGTTACAACCGCTCCTGTGAGCTCTGCAACCTTTGTAATAGTCACTTCATCCATAGGTTTGATTGTATGGTTATTAACTACTATCGTTCCTATTCCGCTTCCCTCTAACTCCTTTGCGGCAACAAGTGCTTCATAGATAAGTGGGCCGCAAGCGACTATGGCTACGCTTCTGGTGACTTGTGACTGGTGATTGGTGGATTGTGAATCGTAGAAAATTTCTGCTTTACCAATTTCAAATGGAGTTGCGTCGGTCGTCATCACAGGAGTCGCTTCCCTAGTAAACCTAAAATAAACAGGGCCTTTGTGGCTAGCTGCAGCAAGAGTTACTTTTTTGGTTTCAAATGAGTCACAAGGAACAACTACAGTCATGTTTGGAAGAACCCTAGTGATTGCAACATCCTCCAAAGCCTGGTGAGTAGCCCCATCGGGCCCCACAGAAACTCCAGTGTGGGCTCCGGCAATATTCACATTAAGATTTGAAATGCAAACTGAAACTCTAAGTTGGTCCCAATTTCTGCCAGGAGAAAAAACGGCGTAAGAGGAAACAAAAGGAATTTTGCCGGCAGCAGCAAGCCCTGCTGCAATTCCCATCATGTTTTGCTCGGCAACGCCGCACTCAATAAACCGCTCAGGGAATTTCTTTGCAAAATCCAATACTCGTGTACTTTCTGCTAAGTCACCGGTTAATACAACAACATCCGGATTTTTCTCCCCCAATTCCACCAACCCTTCCCCATATCCATTCCTAGTAGGGATTAGCTCTACACCCTTATTAAAAGTTTTAGAGTTTAACCTTAAGTCTTTATTTAACATACTTCTGTATTCGTTTGTTTATAAGTTTATGCCCAATGGCTATTACACTTATAAATATTGAGAAAAATACAGCTGATCGAATTACATTCGCAATTGGTGTTTCACGAATAACGCAGTCGAATCCTCCAGCTGGACATGGGTAAAACAATATCTCCTCATCGATGAAACTGAAAATAACTGCATATGTAATAAAAAAGTAAGTTACTCTAGCAAATGCGTAAGCACAAATGACAACAACAAAATATGTAATAATTTTCTTAAATTTATTCATGTTCTCCTATTATCTTTCTCACTTCTTCCAAAGTCGTAGCCGTAAACCCTTCTATCTCAGAAAAGTCATCTGCATTATTAGTGAGAATGAAATCAACACCATTATCAAGAGCTGTAGCTGCAAGGTAGTAATCAAAAATATTACCCCTTTTAACACCCTTCGATTTTGTCAAATTAAAGTATCTGCTAAGTGTTGATGGCAATGGCGAAATTAAATTTATAGCTTCTCCGTCTATAAATCCTCTGGCGTTCTTTTCGGCAACTTTATAACTTACACCGTAATCATTTATCAACGTCCGAATTAACTCGAGAAGATTTTGGTGCGCCAGAAAAAGACGGACTTTTTTATCTTCACTCCATTCGAAAAATTCTACAACCTTCTTAAAAAAGAGCGATTTTTTATCTAAGGCGTAAATTAGGATATTTGTATCAACGAGAAAGTTTTTCTTCGAAATATTTGTCATAAATTTGTCTGCGGGAAGGAGGCTTTTTGCCTCCCAAATCAAGACTGCCAACAACGGAACGCCACCCCACCTTTTTCTTTTCGGTTTTTGGTTTTTCTTCCAATAAGTAACCTGTGCTCTTTACACTTTTGCGTATCACCTCGCTCATGGTCAACCCATGGGTCGCCGCAAGTACTTTTATATACTTAACATCCTCTTCCGGTAAAACAATTGTTGTCCTTAGATTAGCCATAATAAATCATACTAACGTACATACATACGTATGTCAACTATTCATGTTCCCCCCTAATCTTTCTTCCCAAAGTTCTTAATTGGTGCAAAGCATCCCTGGCCTGTTCTTCATTCGGTGGTTTGCCGTGATATTATAAAGATTATTTTTCAGACAATTTTAATTTCTTATTCAGCATGTTTCTTAAAAAGGTGGGCTAAAAAGTAAATTCCTTTTATTATTGCAAAAATCAACGCTGGTACTACTAAAAAAACTATAATGTACACAGGAAAACGACTTACTTCTTTAAATTCAGGAAAACATTCAAAAAGGAGGTCATTATCTGGAACCACCCTAGGGCAACCACTAACATCGACATAAAAAGGGTGGAAAATAACCTGTTGAAAAGTAAATGCCACAACCGCGGTTACGATTATTGACAAAATAATTGCGACCAAGTTTGGTTTAGATAAATGCGCTTTATTCATTTTCTCCCCTGATCTTTCCCCCCAAAGTTCTTAATTGGTGCAAAGCATCCCTGGCCTGTTCTTCATTCGGTGGTTTGCCGTGCCATCCAAAATCCCAATCCATAAAGTCAATCCCCTTACCGGGAATTGTATGAGCAATAATAACTGTCGGATTTTCAAAAATAGCCATAGCTTTATTAAATGCATCAATAACTTCCTGGATATTGTGACCGTCAACATCGATAACCGACCAATTAAAAGCCTTGAATTTCTCAACCAGAGGTTCCACCGGCATCACATCTTCCGTAAACCCGTCTATTTGAATGTTATTCCTGTCAATAACTGCCGTTATGTTGTGGAGATTATTTTTCCCGGCAAACATTATAGCCTCCCAACTCTGACCCTCATCAAGCTCTCCGTCACTCATCATGCAATAAACCCAGGGCATCCGCTCACCTCTTGGAAGTTTTCCGCTCGCTACATCCATTTTAACGGCTAGGGCGTGACCAATTGCTTGCGAAAGTCCCTGTCCCAATGGCCCTCCAGTATTTTCCACTCCGGGAAGTTTCCTATACTCTGGATGACCCTGAAGACCACTCCCAAGTTTCCTTAACGTTTTAAGCTCGCTGTGTGGAAAAAATCCTGCATGAGCTAAAGTCGCGTACCATACGGGGCAAATGTGACCGTTTGAAAGAATAACTCTGTCGCGCTCCGGTTTCCAAGGATTTTTAGGATCAAAGTTTAAGA
>MGGH01000010.1 GCA_001792305.1 Candidatus Woesebacteria bacterium RIFCSPHIGHO2_01_FULL_39_23 | reverse complement strand
GTATTTTTGAGGGCCTGGTCCATCTTTAATTTCAAAAGAAAACATTTTATCAACACTTGAAAATACTGCAGAAACTATTGCCAAAGTGTGAATTGCTGATAATTCATTGTCGTAAAATTCGCTATTTTCGCTGTCAATCCCCCATTCGGATATCACCAGTTCAATGTCTTTAAAAGTTTCAAAATTCTCTAGCCAACTTCTTACACTTTTTACATCATTTTCAAACTTCGATACATCATAGTCATACTTATGCCAAGAGAGAAAATCCAATCTCAAATTGTTATTGGATACAAATTCAAGAAAATCCTGTGTCCAATCTTTGGAGAGAAAAGTCGTTGCCGGTCCCCCAATCATAAAAGGGTAAACATCCTTTGCCTCAAGAGCTCCCTTGACCGAGTGGTAATACAGATCAAGATAATTTTTACTACCGCCAGTTTTAAAATTCCCAAAAAGATCCGGCTCATTCCAAACCTCATAGTAAACTCCTTCTCTACCCAAACCTTTTATTCCGCTTATATGTTCAACGGTTTCTCTGACTACGTCACCCCAATCCTCCCACCTTAAGGGTAGATCTACCTCCGTTCCTGTTGAAATAACTTGTGGCATGTACGAAAGACTGATGAATGGTTTTGCACCGACTAAATGAATGTCATTCAAAGTGATGTCGAGCTTCGACCAGTCATAAGTAAGCTTTCCATTTTCGACTTTTCCGACAACATCGTAAAAGTCGAAAACATGATCAATCCTGATATAGTTTGGCTGTAGTTTCGAAAGATGTAGAATTACAGATCCCAGCATTCTTGTCTTTTCTTCACCCCCTTGAGCTAAGTTGTTCCAAGGCATTCCACCCATTTCAAAAGAGGTGCCAGTATCTATCACTAAATTAGCTTTTGTGCCGAAAGCCTGTGTCCAAAAGCCAGTTACTTTTCCAAGTGTGTAGACGAAAAAAAGAAGAGCTATAAGAAGCAATACGACACTAAGGAATTTAGCCCTTTTATTAAATGCCACTGCCAAATCCCTTAAGCATTCCCGACAATCCTCCCCCCATTTCCATCATCTTTTTGGCTGACTTTTTCTGAACCTCCTTAAGGGCTGAATTAATAGCCTCCACCAAATCTTTTCTCTCCTCGCCGTCAGTCTCAATACGGATTACCTTCTGATCACCAGAAACTGTCACTTTAATTCCGTCCCTCTCGTAAGTCTCGGTTATTTCGGCCAACTGCTTTTGCAGAGCCATTGCTTGTTGGCGCATCTTGAATAGCTCCCCTGCTTGTTTTACTTTGTCAAACATTTTAATTTTTAAAAATCTCTTTTGCCGCTTCCATTATATCTATATCCTTTGATTCAGTCAACGTATTGCCTTGTTCTTTAACCTCTGTCACCAATTCTTTTTTGGGAGGCTGGGTTAGAGTACAAATTATTCTCACAGGTGTACCCACGACCGATTCAATTACTTCTTCTAAAGTCCTTCTGTAAGAAGTTACCTCTAAGCGTTCCTTGTGAAATTTGTAGTAAACTCCAAGCTGTAAATTTTTCCCGTCAAAACTTAAGGGTTTACTTGACCTTAGAAGTGCTTCAATAGAAACGTTTTTACTTTTCACTCCTCCCAGAACCCTCTGCCACATATCCACACTAAACTCTATTCCCGAATCGCCATTTTTACTTGTTTCCTGAACTTCTCCATCACGGTTTAATACGTCAACTTTCTTATCTTTAACAACGCTGACTTTTGATTTAACAGTCGTATCTAACTTTTCACTAGGGCCAGCAATGCTCGCATCTTTCTTCCAGCTAATAAGTTCCATCTCAAGAGAAAGGTGTGGAAGAGGTGTGTCCGAATATCTTCTTAAGGCAGACATCAAGATTTCAATTAAGGATAAATTGTCCTCTTTTGATAAATAACCCAAGTTGTCCTTCCCTCCAATTGAATACTTTGCAAGTAATGAGTTGTGAAGAACAACGATCATTCCTTCAATCAGTTCTTTGACAGATCCGCCTTTCTCAACCAAATTTTCAAGTTCCGCTATTACTTCTTTAATTTCTTTGCTTGTTACTATCTTTATAAACTCTTCGGGACTTACGGTTTTACCGTGCAGTACATATTCTTGCGCCCGCTCAAATGTCAATCTACCGCTTTCGACCATTATCTGTTCCAATATCTTGACGGCGTCTCGGAAAGATCCGTCAGCGGCTCCTGCAATTATCTCTAGGGCTTCGTTTTCGGCTTCCCACTTTTCTCCTTTGACCACTCTAACTAATTGCCTCTTAATCTCCTCAACCGTTGCTTTTGCAAAAACAATGTTCGCAAGTCTGGATCTAACAGTTGGTATTAGTTTCTCAGGGTTTGTGGTCGCTAGAATAAAAACTACATGATCAGGCGGCTCCTCTAAGGTTTTTAAGAAAGCATTTGCCGCCTCGGTTGTCAGCATGTGGGCTTCATCAACAACATAAATTTTTTTCCGTGCCGAAACGGGTGAAAGTTTCACTGCATCACGTAGTGATCTGATATCATCAATCCCCCGGTTACTAGCCGCGTCCAACTCAATGACGTCAAGCGAAGACCCTTTTGTGATCGCTGTACACTGAGAACATTTATTACAAGGCTCGCCAGACTTATCAGGATCTTCACAGTTAATCACCTTTGCCAATATCCTTGCGGCCGAAGTCTTTCCAGTACCTTTGGGTCCGGAAAACAAAAGCGCATGAGGTATTTTTTTAGACTTTACTATTTTTTTGAGTTCCTCACGGACGCGAGTCAAGTCCAGCTCTTCAATTGTCTGAGGCCTATACTTGAGGTAAAGAGTCATCACTTCAATAATTGATTAAAACAGAATAATTTTCAACCCCCTATTTTATCAGTCGTGATGTATTCCAGCTAAGTGAAGAGCTCCGTGGATAGCAAGAGACTTTACGACCTGATCAACGAGTTTGCCAGTTTTATTTGCCTCCTCAACAGCTTTTTGGTAAGAAATTATAATCTGACCTAAATTGAGTTTGGATCCTGGAGGGTAAATAAAAGGCCTTTCAACTTCAGAATCAGAAAAAGCCAAAACAGGATGCTCTTTCGCCTCAAGACCTTCTTCTCCTAAATACTTAAAGGCCAACTCAGCTATTTTATTTTTACCGACGATTGCAACTTCTACTTCAGAATCAGAAAAAATCCCGCAATCAGTTAGGGTTTTTTTAACAACTTCTTTAATTATCGTCGCTTTAACTGGGTAGTTAGCCTGTTTATAAACAATTACACTGATCATGAAAGTTTTTCTTTCACAATTTTTGACACAGTGTTTCCATCTGAGCGCCCCTTTACTCTACTCATTACAGTTCCCATTACTTTTCCAAAATCTTTTCCGACGGCTAATATAGCTTCATCAACTAAAGCCTTGATCTTTTCATCCCCCAATTGTTCCGGTAAATATCCTTGTAGGATTTTTAGCTCTTTAATTTCTCTGGCAAGTTTCTCATCCATCCGTGTTTGATCACTTGAAGTAGATTTACCAGAGGCTTGCCGAAGGGCTTCTATTGCGTCGTGTCTTTTCTTTGCCTCGTGCCTTACGACAACAAGCTCTTCTTCCCCACTCAATTCATGCTGTTTATCTATCTTTTCGTAGTTTAAAGCACTGGCAAGCATCCTCAAGGTCGAAAGCCTTACTTCGTCTCTCGCTTTTAAAGCATCAGCAATTTGCTTCCGAATAGTATTTGCTATCATAATTTCTCCTCGAAATCTTTTTCAAACTTCCCCGCAAGTAGGTGCCAGTGGATATGTGGTACAAATTGAAATTTGCCTCCGTTAAATACCAGTTTGTAACCATCGGACAATTTTTTATCTTTAATCAATTTTTGAGCTACTTCAAACATTGACGAAATATCACTTCCAGATAGATCCATGAAAGAACTTTTGTGCTTTTTGGGAACAATTAACAGATGTGTCTCTGCTGCAGGTTTAATATTTTGAAAAACCAAAACATCTTTGTCTTCGTACTCTTTAGTCGAAGGCAACTCACCTTTTACAATTTTGCAAAAAACGCAATCTTTCATAATTGCAATATTACCGCCAGGATCAAACAAAAACAAGAATAGATCTAAATTACCAGAAGTACCAACGTACCAGTCGTAATCGCAAATTTATCATCGGTCAGAACTACTTGGACAAGGTATATACCTCTTGAAACAGGTCTTCCAACTATTTCACACTCAAGCTGGTTTTTGTTTGAATCCACCTCAGTCTCACATTTACCGAGCGATAAGCCCTTCGGTAATCCGCTTAGTCCAAACTCCAATTTATCTGCGAGGTCTAAATCGTAGCCCTTAATTTCCCTTTCATACCGCTTTCCCAACCTTGCAGGTCGAAGGAATTTTGTAGAGATTACCGGACTGTTGTTAACTGGTGGTATCGGAGTTGGTGTAATACTAAGAGTAGGAGTGGGAGTGGGAGCGAACGTATACGTAGGGGTAGATGTCGGTGTGGGAGTTGGAGAAGGGGTGGAACAATCAACAGTCGTTGCTGTTATCCCACTTTGATCACCATTATCTGAGCGCACTCTCCAATATAGTGTTCTACTACAACTGTATTTATCCCATTTAATTGGGTTGGTTTCAATCATAGGACTGCCGCTCCCTTGGGCAAAAGTGAGATATGTATCCCATGACATATCCGGAAATGTAGAAACATCGACAGAGAAGTGATTTGATATACCTGTATAGTCAAAATTAAACACTGCATTTCCTGAAATAGGCATCGTGGCCCTCATGTTCGAATAATTCCCCGCTACAGGAGTCGGAGATGGACTAGGTCTTGTTTCATCGTAGTAAATATAATATTTCCACCAGTTGTTATAGATCGTTTTACCGTCTACACCCACACTAGTTCCCGTTGATGATGGTATGTGAGTTAACCACCAGGAGATATAACCTTCCTGGCTACACCCCCAAGAGTTGCAGTTTATTGCCTTTACTTCAAAGGGGCCTCCGGGAAAGTTTAGATAACCGTCGCAATCGGTATTGACATAGTTAAAATTACCGTAATTATACTCGTCAACACCAACCGTAGAACCAGGAGGATAATGTATGTTCCCGCAATGACCGGCAATTTTACTGAACTTATTCCATTCGTTTGTCTCATCCTGTGCCCAATTACCATTGCCTACCCGGTTAATTCCGACATACTCCATTCTATGACCGAAGTCGTGGATAGCCTCACCAAATCCTCTTTCATAGTTAAAACCCATCACAAACTGAGTTTTACCGCAATATGCCACGGGGCTATATTCCCAAAACCCAAAATAAGGACCTCCCCACATCCAAACTTCATCGACATTTTTTGAACAAATAGCATAATCGTTAAAAAGCTTTTGATAATCGATTATATCGGGATTGTGACAAGGTGCTCTCCTTTCGACACAATCAAGGTAGCTTTCGTCTGTATATTCAAAACCATCGGGCTTAGGTGGTATCCCATCGACCTCAAGTCTCTCCTTCACCAAATAAGAAACCATTCCGTGAGACACTGTTGGGAAAGTGGAAATGAGTTGGTTAGTTAGAGCATCCGGATCATTCCAACCTTTGATGGCATTTAATTTTAAACTACCGCGCGATTCAATAACAGGATTAAACACAAGCAAAAAAACAGACCTCTGCACAGGATCATCATTTACACTGGTATACTGCGAAGCGCGCAAGAAAATGGATTTAACACCATCGACATTTATTAGAATTAAAAGTAGGAAACCGAAAGCAATAAAAACAAATGCTAAATGAAATAATACAAACCCTCCCTCTTTTTTAAACCTCATGTGCTACTCATCAAATAATAAGGTTGGTTTTCAATGTTTGTCAACAATTGTATCAAATAACTCTGAAAGTCATCTACTCCTACTCATTTCAATCGATTGACGACTTGACTTAACGAAAATAGTTCTGTCTCTTGGCTATCTCTATTTTTCCACTCGATCTTGTCACCAGTTTTAGCCGAAACTGTCAAACGAACCGGTATTCCAATCAGGTCGGCGTCGGCGAACTTTTCTCCAGCTGAAACGCTTCGGTCATCATATAAAACTTCTATACCGGCTTTTATCAATTTTTCATAAACTGAATTAGCGTTTTTCCCCAATTCAATTAAGTGAACCGCAAGTGGTGCAACCTGTGGATACCAAATAATTCCCTTGTCATCATTACTCACCTCGACTATAGCTCCCATCGCGCGTGTTGAACCTATCCCATAACTTCCAAACCACACAGGTTTTTTCTTTCCCTTGGAGTCCGTATAGTAAACTCCCATTTTTTCTGAATAATAGGTACCGAATGGAAATATATTTCCTACCTCTATAGATTTACTTTTTACGATTTTCCCTTTTTTACAACTTGGACAGTTACCCCCTTCTTTACCTTTACACACCTCTTCGTTTTCGCCCCAACTACATTTATCACAATAAAAAATTGTGTCTTCTCCTCCATCGGAGATTACCTGAAACTCATGGGTTTTGTTTTCAGTAAAAACTCCTCCCTCAGCCTCGGTTATCCTAAACTTGAAACCAATGCGTGTGAATATTCTCGAGTATGCTTTTTTAACTTCTTTATAATACATCCAAAAATCTTTTTCAGTTGCGTGAATACTGTAAAGATCTTTCATTAAAAACTCTCGACCTCGAAGTATTCCGCTTCGCGCCCGAAGTTCATTTCGAAATTTTGTCGAAAAGTGATAGAGGGCAATTGGCAAATCTTTGTAACTTAGTAAATGTTTCCTTATTAAATCTAAAAAAATTTCCTCATGGGTAAAAGAAAGTGCGAATTCTTTGTTTCGGCTGTCCTTAAGTTTATACATAATCTCATCGGCTTTGTCCCATCTGCCCGTTTCGTTCCAAATCTCTTTCGGGTGAAGCAGAGGCATTAACACTTCCTGTGCCCCTGTCTTATTAAGTTCTTCGCGAATTATGTTGTTAATTTTACTTACAACTTTGAAGCCAAGTGGCAACAGTGTCCAACTACCAGCCATCAATTGATCCATAAATCCGGCGCGAACAAGAAGTTTATGGTTTATACTTTCTGCTTCTTTTGGCGCCTCTTTTTTTGTTTTAGGAAAAAGTTTACTTTGAAGCATGAGTCAAATATATCACAAAATCTCTAGTCCGGGAACTCTTTCGAAGTGTTTTTTATTAAGCGTTATCATTGTTAATCCATTCGCCATGCATGTCGCCGCCATGAATATGTCCATATCCTCTATCACCTTTCCTTTTTTCTTTAGATCAGCTCTGATCCTGCCAAACTGCTTCGATATATCTTTATCAACCCCGTAAACTTCGCTTAATTGTGAAAAGAACTTCAAAACCGATTCTTCTTCCTTGTGCCAGTCGGAAACCCTGTAAACACCTTCGTACAATTCTGAAAGCGAGACATAGCTGCCGGTTAATTCGTCTATGTTCGCAACAAGCCCATAAGCTTTTTTGTTACCCCTAAGAAATCCGGCTATCACCGAAGTTTCTACAAAATACTTTTTCATATCCTAACGGGACGTCTGCGAGACTTTCTCTTAAATACTTCCTCCCATAATTTATCACTATCCAAGTCAGTCCCTTTCCACGCCCCGAATAACTTTTTTAACCCTTCGGCTTTAACACTCGGCACGGCCCTTAATTCTGCAAACGGCCTGCCGTCCTTGGTTAAAATAATCGAATTCACCAGATGTAAATCCGAAGTGATATCACCAAATCTACGCCTTAATTCAGTTATGGGAATGATCTTAGTGTTCATGCAAACATGATACAGTTAATCGCACACTGTGTCAAGCATTATAGTGATCACTTTAAAATCGAGTTCACGAAACCTGTCACACCCCCTGAAGTAATTAGTCGAGAGATGTCACGGGCAGTTATTGCGGCAATTAGAAGAAGTAAAATAATTAAACCCACAGAATGGACAACGGCCTCCACCCTTGGCAAAATTTTCCTCCCCAGAATTCCTTCCAACCCTATAAAGAGAAGCCTACCGCCATCTAGAGCTGGAAATGGTATAATGTTAAATATTGCAAGATTTACAGACAAAATTCCGATAAAATTAATCAAGGCCACCACACCCACCTTTGCAGCTTCCGCAGTCACTACGTATACTCCAACAGGCCCTGTCAAATCCTCCGGAGTTTGTCCCGATAATAACTGGTTTACAATATTTACTAATCCCACAATCACTGTCTTTCCCCAAAAATAGCTTTCCTTTGCTCCAAAGTACACGCCATAGATTGGCCTTTGCCAAAGCGGCGGATAGTAAATCTCTGTCTGGGATATCACAACTCCCAAAGGTCCTTCCCCTTCCGGAGGAGACTCTCTTGGGGTCAAAAAAGTAGTTATATCTTTTGTCTCCCCATTTTCAACGCGCTCCATCTCAAATTTAATCCTTTTACCCTTGTTTTCCTCAATAACATTGATAAATTGATCAACGCTGGTTATTCTTTCATTATCTACTAATTTAAAAATATCCTCAGGCATTAGACCTGCACCCTGGGCGGGCGTACCAGGCGCAACATCCAATACATGCACATTTTCAGTTTCCCTTGGGATTCCCTGAGTCGAGTAGACTAAAGAAAAAGCAACCAGCGCCAAAATAAAATTCATAACAACCCCGGCAATAACTATTGCAACCCGCACCTTTTTTGGTTTCTCCAAAAACGCGGCCTTAGGATTTTTAATCTCGTCAGATCCAGTTTCCCCATGAAGACGGACAAACCCCCCAAAAGGAAGAAGGTTAACCGAGTAAACAGTTTCACCTATTTTCTTTCCCCAAATTCTTGGAGGAAGCCCAAAACCAAACTCTTCCACCCATACACCAGAAAGTCTCGCAACAATAAAGTGCCCAAATTCATGGACCAAAACCAAAAGCGATAAGACAAATATAAAAATTAATATAGATCCTAACATCGAAATTAAACACTCAGAAGCTCTTGCTTCTTCTTTTCTCCCATTTCATCAACCATAGATATATATTTGTCAGTTAACTCCTGAAGGTTTTTCTCTTGTGAAAATTTTTCATCTTCCGATACCTCATGTGCCTCGAACGATTTTCTAATGTCGTGCATCATATCCGCCCTTACTTGTCTAATCATCACTCTTGCGCTTTCAAGCTTGGCTGACAAAAGCTTCACGAATTTCTCTCTGTCCTCGAACGTCATTGGGGGGACAACAATTCTAATTTTTTCACCGTCTAATGATGGGTTTAAACCAATATTCGCAGAAAGGATTGCTTGCTTAATTTCGCCAATGACAGATTTATCCCAAGGGTCAATAACGAGAGATTGCGGGTCGGGTGCCGTTATACTAGCAAGCTCCAAAACCTTAAGTTTTGCTGTACCACCGTATGCGGAAACAACTATGTTCTCAACTAGATTGGGTTGTGCCCTTCCGGTTCGGACGCTTGAAATATCATTCTTTGCAAGGTCCACTACTTGCTGCATTTTAGAAGTTACTGAAGTCTCATCCATCAATCAATAATATCAAATGCTAAATTATTTTCCAATTTCCATTCTATATAATCTACCTACCCGTACGTTCTCACCCGTCTTGGCTATCACCTCTTTAACCAAGTCAACCACTTTTTTGGAAGGATCTTTAATAAAATCTTGGTTAAGAAGGTCATCTGTATTTTTGGGGTTCATTGACGCGACTTGCATTGAAAGATTTTTCCCAAGATCCGTAAAAAGCTCGTTTCTTGCCACAAAATCGGTTTCACACAAGACCTCAACTACAGACACAATCTTTCCCGAATGGTGGCAGTAAGCAAAAATTGTCCCCTGGTTTGTTTGACGATCATTTCGTTTAGATGTCTTTTCAAAGCCTTCCTTTTTGAGAACCGCAACTGCTTTCAACTCGTCACCACGAAGCTCTTCCAAAACTTTCTTCACTCGAATAACAGGAGCTCCGGTTTCGTTTCTCAATTTTTTAATAATGCTTAGCGAGATTTTCTTCATTTTTTCTCCCGCTTTACTATTTGTTTTTTAGTAGTGGAAGTACCCCTAAGAGCTTCTTTAACAAGTGATATTACATATTCAACCGACTTTTTAGCGTCGTCGTTCATGGGAATCGGATAATCAACCATAGTTGGGTCGCTATTGGTGTCCACAACTCCCACAATCTTAACACCTAACTTTATAGCCTCTTTTACTGCACCAACTTCTTTATGTGTATCTAGAATAAAAATCACGTCGGGGATTCTATCCATATTAACAATACCTCCAAGCATTCGCTCCATTTTCTCGATCTTGCGGTCAATCAGAAGCTTTTCCTTTTTAGTGTAGTTTCTATACTCTCCTCTTTGTTTACTGTCTTTCAAACTCCCAAGATTTCTTAAAGAATTTCCGATTTGAGTAAAGTTAGTAAGCGTCCCACCCAGAAACCTTTCACTGACGTACGGGATCCCAAGAGTTTGTCCCGCTTCCTTTATCAGGTCCTTTGCCTGTTTTTTAGTACCGACCAAAAGAATCAGTTTTCCTTCTTTTTTGGACTTTGCTAAAAACTCAAGTGCTTCCACTAACTTTCTTTTGGTTTTGATTAAATCAAAAACGTGAATCCCTTCTTGTTTGCCATAAATATATGGGCTCATTTTAGGGTTCCATCTATGCACCTGGTGCCCATAATGAGCTCCAACTTCGAGTAACTTATCTAAAGATACTTTAACCATGATTATTTAAAAAATCACCCTCCTTAATACCGCCATTCATCAGAAG
>MGGH01000009.1:1595-10843 GCA_001792305.1 Candidatus Woesebacteria bacterium RIFCSPHIGHO2_01_FULL_39_23 | reverse complement strand
TATAAACGAATTGACATATTTACACAATATGAAAATTAATAATAATATAGGTTTATTCATTTTATAAAAGTACTACACAATATATGTGTATGTTAAAACCTATATTGTATTTAGATCGAAATCTGCAAACTATGCAACTTTTTTTAAACTAATTTTTGTCTAAAATTTCGTAGTTGATAAAAAAATGTGGTTTAGTGCTATTTTGCCAAAATTCCACTACTTTTAAGTGTTGTGTTTTTAACAGCAAAATTGTAAAAAGAATAACAGTATGAAAATATTAGTACTAGGTGGTAGTGGTTTTATAGGCTCACATTTAATTGACAACCTGAAAAGAAAGGGTTATAAAGTAACCAGCTTTGATAGAACCCCCAAAAATATATCCACAAACGGTGTCAAACAAATGAAAGGAGACATAATGGACGTTAAACTTTTAGAAAAAGCGGTCAAAGAGCATGATGGAGCAATAAATCTTGTCGGTAGATTGGGCTCTGCAGAAACTATTGGGTCACCTCACGAAAGCGTAATTGTAAACACGTTAGGAGCCCTTAATTTTTTTGATGCAATTAAAAAATACAATAAAAAGGGGGTAACTATAACTATGGGTGCATGGTCCTGGACAAATACTTACTCGATTACAAAGTACGCTGCTGAAAGGTTTGGGATCATGTATAACCTTTATCAAGGTACAAAAATTGCTGTCGTCCGCGCCATGAATGTTTACGGCCCCGGCCAACATCACGCACCGGTCAGAAAAATTGTTCCAAACTTAATCTTACCAGCGTTAAGAAACGAAGAAATAATTATCTTCGGCGACGGTAAACAACTTATTGATGTTATTTATGCTGAAGATAACGCTGAAATCCTGGCTAGAGCCCTCCTGAGTAATCACAATTCTTATGACAAGATAATAGAGGCCGGAACAGGCAAACCCATAACAGTAAACTACCTTGCCGGTCTTATTATAAAACTTACCAAAAGTAAGTCCAAAAAACGATTTGTACCAATGCGAAACGGTGAACCTTTTAGATCGGTAACTCGTGCAAATCCCCGGACACTACAACCATTAGGATTTAAAGCGAAGAACTTTACTCCTTTAGAGCGGGGCTTAAAAAAGACAATTGCTTGGTACAGGCAACACCTGGAAGATTTTCCTCCAAATCCATGGACTTCACAATAGACAGCGCTCTTTATATAATTGAAAAAATTTTAAGAGGCACTTCAATATCTATTCATAAAATAAGGCTTAGTCAGCGAAAACCGCTTAAGGATTACAAAAAAATAAAAAAAATTAAGCTCGACTTAGGTTGCGGGGGAAGAAAGAAAAATGGATTCATTGGAATAGATGTAATATTAGGTCCTGGTGTAGACATCGAACAAAACTTAGAAAACGGTATTCCCTTTTCAGACAAATCTGTTGCTGAAATTTTTTCTTCTCACTTCCTAGAACACCTATCCCATCAAAGTGTTCCTTATGTTATAAAAGAATGTCACAGAGTTCTTGTTCCACACGGCAAACTGACTATAGAGGTTCCCGATCTGGAAGCATGCCTCCAAAAATTTCTTTCAGCCAAAGAAAAGAACCGGTGGGAATGGGTTTGGGAGTGGATATTCGGTAACCAGAAAAAAGACTATGAATTCCACAAAACAGGGTTTACAAAACAAAGACTGGTTTCTCTTTTGACAATTGCTGGATTTAATAATATTAGTCTTACCAGCTACAAATTCGGGAGTATGCCTTCGCTACGAGTAACGGCAATAAAGCTGGTATAATCAGATATATGCCTGAGAGAATTAGATTCGCCGATCAACCATGGCATATATATTATCAACAAGAACTTAAGGGTAGGTACTCACCTATCCTGAGCGTTTTGGCACAAGAGCTTCAAAAAGGTACAAAAAAAAGACAAAATGATACTCGCCGTTTTGTCTGGTGGGATATAGAAAACCATTCAATGGCGGTCACTGTCGCAGCAAACATTATGGCGAGAGTATTTAATAACAAGCTTGGCGCAACTGTCGAAGAAACAACAGCAGGGGCACTACTTCACGATATAACAAAACCTCAAGAAATAATTTTTGACGATCTAAAGGATACCACTAAGAAACGTGTTATGATCCAAAGCCTCGTAACAGAAGGCTATGCCACGCAGGCGGATATTAAAAGGCTTAATAAAAATCCGCAACAAGCTCTTTCCATTTATGAAACGGCAGTACACAGAAAGGCTATTAGCGATTTAATCCGAGAACGCAGAGGTACACTAACTCGATTCGGAGACCCTGAAAAAATTCTCACGCTTTCTGACTCGTCTGGAATACCGGTAATATATCTTCCCAAAGATAATCTAGGTCATTACCTCCACTCACTCTGCCAAAGAGTAGTTTTTGTAGCTGATCAGCTTGCTCAGGGAACGGATTTTGTAGAACTTGAAACAAGGCATCAAAGAGCAAGAAAAAGATATAACCCTCTAGAAATTGACAAGTTGTATACATATGCCTATCGCTGTGGAGATGAAATTGCTCATGAAATAGGCTTGGAATCACATCGAGATTTACCAACCTGGATTGAGTCACAAATAACAAAATAGCTAAAGTTTAAGCCTCTTTATTTCTGATGCAATCTGAGTAGTTGATGGTTTAATTTTTCTGCCGTGAGGAAACGGGGAAAAAAGTATAAGATTCGCCCCCACTTCCTTCGCCATCCCTCTTCTAATCTCCTGCATTTCGGGTTTATCACTATTTACAGCCAAGATAATATCCGGCGAAAGCATTTTGAATGCACGCCTAAAATTTACCTTGTCCGGAGTAACCGGTTCGCGAAGAATCAAAACGTAGTCAACTGACTGATGACAAGCAAGTATATATGCCCTATCCTTCTCTGAATATATTGGACGACCATTTCCTTTCCAGGCTTTGGCTGCGTCATCTGGTCCCAAACCGATAAAGAGAATGTCGCCTTTGTTTTTCGCCCAGGCAAGCATTGATGCATGGCCAACATGATATAAATCAAAAAAACCGGTCAAAAACACAATTTTTTGCTTATTTTTTTTGGCACTCTCTCGAATATATGCAATGTCTTTATATTTAATTATCTTTTTGAGTGGGTCCATGCTGTTTATTCTAACCAAGTTGTAATAACATGTTAATATGAAAATTTTGGTTACCGGCGGATGTGGGTTTATTGGAACAAATTTGTGTCTGTCCTTAAAAGCTAAAGGTTACAAAATAACAGCGCTGGACAATTTTTCCAAAGATGGTTCCAAAGAAAATGCGAATATATTAAATAGAAGCAAAATACCAATTTGGGGATATGATCTTAGAAAACAAATTCCTAAAGAAAAATTCAAATTTGATGCCGTTTTTCACCTTGCAGGAAACGGTTCAACACCAAAAAGTATCAAAGATCCCTATGGCGATTTTTTGGATACTGCTTTGGGTACACTTAATATTTTAGAGACTGTTAGAACTAATAAGACTCCTCTAGTCTACACATCCACCTGTAAGATCTACAGTTCAGAGCTAAACATTGTGCCAACAAAAGTAACTGAAACCCGCTATATATGGAATTTTAAAAGTCCGCTTTATAAAAAGCTTAGATTATCAATTAAAGAGGCTGTGTCAAAATTCGGCGTTAATGAGTATTTCCCAGTCGACTCGGTTGGCAAATTCGCCCACGCCCCTTACGGGGTGTCTCACGCCACGGGAGACCTCTATTGTCAGGAGTATTTTTTGATGTATCAAGTACCGGTTGTAATTAATCGCATGTCTACTATATATGGCTTTTATCAACAAGGAAGCGAAAATCAAGGTTTTATTGATTGGATGGTTAAATCAAAAATAAAAAATGAGAGTTTAAATCTTGAAACAAACGGTAAATCCGTACGCGATATCTTGTGGGTTGACGACCTCACTGATTTGTTTCTAGAAGAATTGGTTCAAATAGCTAAGGTAAAAGGAAACGTATTTAATATTGGCGGAGGAAACAAAAACACTATTACAATCAGAGAAACATTTAAATATCTTGACAGTAAATACGGAGGTAGAACAAAGCTAAAATTCGGTCCAGGCAGACCCGCGGACCAAAAAATTTATATAACGGATATACGAAAGGTTAAAAAAACCTTAAATTGGTCACCTAAAACAAGCGCTTATAATGGAATAGACAGACTTCTTAATTGGTACAAAATGCCTAAACCCTAAAATAATCCAATATTGGTTTCCTGCCCATTCTGAGCTGAATTTGCACGTTAGATATATAGGTTTTAACCAGTCTGGTAATCCATACCACAAAAAGTTTTAGTGTTTGAAAGGAAAAAATTGGCTTGGGATAGCTGGTTCTAAAAATATTGAAATATGCTTTTGCATGTTTAAAGTCTAAAAACACTAAAAAAGCTAAGGCCTGCGCTATGAAAAATGAAGTCGGCAATTTCACAAATAAGCCTTCCCTCCTCTCTTTTAGTGAAAAGGAAGCTATTACCTTTTTGTTGATTTCGTAATCATAATAAACCTTTAGTGCGTCTTGGGCGTTTTTCACTTCTTGATTCAAAGAAAATTGAACAACCTTTTTATCAAATCCTTGCAGTCCGTGGCGCCTGAACGCAAATTCTAAAGCTGACGAGTAAAAAACTGGATAACTAGGAAAAATTTTCATTGCCATTTCGTTTTCTGCTGCAATATTGTAATTACTTGTAAAATATCCTACCTTTTGCATAATACTCCTGTTATATAATGTCCAACCTGTCACAGATAAGTGAAAATGGAAATTATTCCACATATATGTGATTGTTGTAGGAGGCTTTAAAAGCATGTCTTTTTTGAATGGTTGATAAACTGCTTTAACCCTGTCCTCTCCATCAATAATATACCCTCCAGAAAAAAATGCTCCGATGTCAGATTTGTTATTAAGCTTATTAATTTTCTCTTTCCATGTCTTTATATAATCGGGCATTAATAAATCATCAGAATGTAGGCTTACCACAAACTCACTATTCGACCTTTTTATTGTCTCGTTCCAGTTTCCTATCATACCTATATTAGTTTTATTCCTATAGACCTTGACGCCTTTACCTTTTAAAGTTAAGGCATACTCGTAACTTCCATCTGTAGAGCCGTTATCCACAATAATAAACTCATCAGGTGGTTCAGCTTGGGCAAATACACTATTTACAGTTTTCTTAAACAAGTCTAGCCTGTTAAATAAAGGAACACTTACCGATATGGTTATTTTATTTCTCATTTCCACCCCCATTTCTCTACAATTACTTTTCCCTTTTTCGGAAAGTAGTATTTCGTAAAAATATTTAGAGTTTTATTATCTAGGACTTGCCTTTTAGGTAGAGCTTTCAAAAAATAATATACCCCCAACAACAATCCTTTAATTGTACCCAGTCTATTTGCTTTCCCCGTTACCACGACATTTGAAAATTGACCCGTGTGGTGAAATAAAAATTTCGGCCAGATACGAATTGGTAGATACATTGCATAAAGCTGTATGTGATTAACAACCGTATGATATCCCATCATGATAGATCGATAGGGATTATTTGAGTAAGTATGGTACATAACAAGATCTGGAAAATATACGACTCTGTACCCAGCTCTCCAAATTCTAATCAGGTGCTCCCATTCGTCTACGTATAAAAAAATGTCTGGATTAAATCCACCAACTCTTCCAAATGCTCTTTTTCTCATAAACGGCAATCCACCCGCACAATCATACCCCCCTTTTACTGCCTCCAATCTTTCGTGAACAGGGACCCATTGAAATGCTTTTTCTGTCGGGTGGATCAAATTTGGAGCAATAAAGCTGACATCGGGGTATCTATCAAACTTTTCGACAACTTTTCTTACGAAATTCTTTGGGAAATACATATCCGCGTCAATCGGAATCAGTATCTCACCCACAGCCTCTTTTAACCCAATATTATGAGCTGATCGACCCATACTCTTTTTTAAGCGAATTAGTTTTACATTGGGATATTTCTCTTTAATTGCTTGGGGGGAGTCGTCGGGAGAAGCATCGTCGACGACAATAATTTCGCAGTTGCTGTAAGTCTGGTCGGTCGCAGAATCAATAGCTATCAATGTATCCTCAAGCTTTTTGTATCTTAAGATTACTATACTGACTAGTGATCTGTCTTTGTTAGTCTTGTGCATATTACGTAGTTAAAGATTTCACTTTTTTTTAATTCTGGTAATTTTGGTGAATTTATTCCAGCGTAGCTCCAAATAACTTCGCTACGCTTTAAATAATATTCTATTAACCTAACTTTAAAATCTTTGAATAATTTTTTAAATGTATTTAAATCATAAACTTTCATGTATGGAGTTTGTATTAGTTTTCCAAATGGTAATGTGACTAAAAGCGTTCCACCAGGCTTGAGCAATCTATAAAATTGCTCTACAACCGCCACATCCGTCGCATTCTTCCGTTCTTTTTCATACCAACCTCTTCCCACATGCTCCAGTGAGGAAATCGCATAAATACAATCATAGCTTTTTGATTTAAGTTTATTATCTAAAATATCCTGGTTGTGAAAAATAAAGTTTGGGTGTGTATAGGGATAGTTGTAAAGATCTATACCTGTAACCCTATAACCAATACTGGCAAGTTGTAGTGGAACCATACTTGAAAAACAACCAAAATCAAGTACTTTACTTCCCTTGGGCAGCTTTTGCACCTGCGACAATACAAAAGGATCCTCGATAATCCTTTCGCTGACGCTTGGTTTTAGAAAAAAATTCCTAATTACAGGTAAAAATCCAATTACAAAAAGGGCATTTTGCCTAAGAGTCGCCTTTTTTCCATAAAAAGCGTTTGAGATTACCCTTGTGTAAGGATAGTTAAACCCCTCTGGAACAAGTCCCTTCCAAAAAAACTTTAATACTTTTTTCATGATTTCAGGCAAATAACTTGGATGTCCAAACCCACAGAATTCCTTAAGATAAACGACTCAAATCCTGTAATAAATGAAAAAACAAAATTAAGAATTTTAACAAAGAAGCTGGGAAGGAATTTTTCTAGATACTTAGTGCTTACAAATCTATATATTTGATTAATGTAATGATAAGTATATTTTTGGGTAATTATTTTAAAACCAGAATTTCTTAATAAACTTTCCAGTGCTATAAGAGAAAAGTGCTGAACATGGCCAAACATTTCTTCATGAGCATTAAATCCAAGTTTTTTATTCAATCGGTAATATAGATTTTTCGGCTCTCCTTCTAGCGACGTCGTTAAATAAAAAATTCCTCCTTTCTTTAGAACTCTATTTACCTCCTTAAGAATTTTTCCAGGATTATCAGTATGCTCTAAAACTTCAATACTGTAAACAGAATCAAAATAATTATTCTTAAAGGGAACGCTTCTGGCGTCTGACAATATGTATATAATATCCATTGAAATACTTTTTGTATGTTTGATTGCTTTTTTATTAATATCTATACCAAAAAACTTAAAACTGGGTAACTCTCGTGCAAGTGTCCTGGTTACCTGCCCCCCCGCACATCCAATGTCTAATATCCTACCTTTTCTACCTTTCAAAACATTAATGTACGGATTGAGGAAATAAAGCCAATAAAATATTCTAATTTTCGATACGGTCTTACTTTTCGAATATATTTCAGGTTCTTTGTACCCTTTCCTAGACATAATTTGCTATGTTCTTTAATAATATTCTGTTGTGTTTTCTCCAGGAATATTTTTTAGATTCCCTATAGGAATTTTGAGACATCTTTAGATTTAATAACTTATCAATCGTAATTTTCCTGACACAGCCACTAAAATCTTCCTGCGAAAACGGCTCTGCTAGGTAGCCAGTATTCCCTTGCTTAACTATATATTTTGGCCCTGCATTATCCCAAGCTACAACAGGCACCCCAGCGGCCATTGCTTCAACAATACCCATCCCAAGATCTTCTTCGGGTGCGGTGTAAATATAACAGAGTGCATACTTGTATAAACTGGTAAGTCTTTTTTTTCCAACTAAACCAGTAATAAAGACTCTTTTCCCTACATCCAACCTTTTCGCCAGACTTCTCAATTTATTTGTATGATCAGTCTCTCCTCCAGTAATTACCAGCCTCAGTTTTGAGTTCTGCCTGTCTGCCGGCGAGGCAGGAGTTTTGAGTTCTGAGATAATTTCAATTCCATACTCAATTCTTTTCGCAGGAAAATGACGGTTTGTTATTAAAATATAAGGATTTTTCCAACGTTCTCCCCATATTCTTTTACTAAATTGTCCCCTTTCAGCTCCCGCCGGGCAATTAATAAACTCCCTCTTGTAAACTCTTTCACATATCCGTTTGGCATATTTCCCATTTGCAAAACAAACCCTAGCATGTGTTATAAAGAATTTGTCAAGTAAAGCAAAAACTGGATTAGCTTTTTTATTGTCAATATTCCTGGGGTGGGTATAAGTAGAAGGGTAAGGGTTATATGTAAAATATGGCTTTCCCAAAAGTATTCCCATCATTGCCGCCCACCATGGACCGGCTTGATTATGACCGAAAAATATGTCGTAGTGTGTAGCACGTAGTATGTGGTATGGAATAAATACAAATGGGAAAAGAAGTGTTGTTAAAATTATCATGCCCTCATGAGGAATTAGTTTATCTAAAAACTCCGGAAGGATCTGCTTGATATTATATCTACCAATTTCTTCAGGATAACATTTTTCTCTGTCGGCAAATGCGGTATATATATCTACCTTATGACCAGTTGATACAAACTGATCAACTTCTCTAAATATTAACTTTTCGGCTCCTCCTGAATAAGCAAACTCTGTATGGAAAACAGCAATCCTCATATTATTTCTAAAATAGCATTTTCTGTTTCTAGTGCTTGTTTTTTTGCGTCAAATAATTTTTTCGCCCTTTTTCTATTGCTTAAACTTAAGATTCTTCTAAAGCTTTTATTCTCAATAAGTTTTATTAATGCCTCTTCCAACTCCTGTCTATTTCCAGGCTCGATTAATAAATTATTATTACCCACCTCTTCTGGAATACCACCCGAGCGAGTTGAAATAATAGGAAGTCCAGACCCCAAAGCCTCCATCAAAGCGTAAGAGAAATACTCTTCCCAGCTACGTATACCAAATAGTGTTTTATACTTTGATGGAGCACAATAAATATCCACCTCGCGATATAAATCGGGTAATTCATCATAAGAAACAAATCCGCGATGATCTATAACGTCTTTACCCAGACTCAGACTTAAACTTTCTATTTTTTTTCTCATCTCACCATCACCT
>MGGH01000009.1:0-1562 GCA_001792305.1 Candidatus Woesebacteria bacterium RIFCSPHIGHO2_01_FULL_39_23 | reverse complement strand
TTACCCAGACTCAGACTTAAACTTTCTATTTTTTTTCTCATCTCACCATCACCTGCAATTATTAATTTTAAGGCTTTGTGGTGCTTCCTAATGCGTTCGAAGACAAAAAGCAGATCATCCAATCCTTTTGCTTTGCTTAGATTGCCTGTAAATAAAATTGTGATTGGTAACTGGTGATTGGTAACTGGTGAAGGAGAAAATTTATGTAAATCAACACCTTTGTAAATAACCTTGGTTTTTGATCTTGGGATAGCGAGAGAATCGGTAAATTGCAGAGCAGTTTTCGATCGTAAAATGAAAAGGTCTGTAGCTTCCACAACTTTTTTTGTTATAAAAGAGTACGGAGGAAACCATGCCGTAATATGGTTTGGGATTGTGCACCAGATGACTGTTACGACCGGTACGTTATTTTTCTTGGCCCAGTTTACCGCTTGTAAATTTGAAAAATAATAAGTATCTGAAATATTAACAACGTCTGCTCCATCAAGGTACTTCTCTAGGTTTCGAATGAAAATAAATGAAAGGTTTCCGTATTGGTTAATAAGGTTTCCAGGATCAAATCCCAAAAAATTATAATAGGGCAAATTAATAAATTGAAAGTTTTTCTTTTGACTAGCAAAGTTTACGGATTCAAAACTAGCTGATATAAACTTTATATTTGACTCCTTAAAGTCTTCGTAAAAAGAAATTACATTTGGCCTGGTTCCCCTGACCACTGCTATAGTTTTTCGCTTCATGCGATATAATTTTACTACATGGGAGTTATTCATTTTTTATACGGAACATTTGAATACACTTCTTTTGTAGCCATACGATAATTTTATATATAATGCATTTGACTTTTATGCGCAATTTCAAAGCCCTTTACCATCTTATAGAAAATACGGCAACTATTTTGAGAAACTCAAATTCAACCTCAAAGCGAATCAAGCTAACATATATTTATTTTTGTTTGAAAATTAAAGGGATTTTATTAAAGAACACAAAAACACAGAAACTATATGGTCATACGATTCATTTTCCCAATTATCTATTATTCTTGAGGTCATTTGAAGAAATTTTTGTAGAGAAAATCTATGACTTTGATCCTAACACAACTTTAGCACCAACAATCATCGACTGCGGGGCAAATATTGGTTTAGCAAGCTTATATTTTAAGATAAAATACCCAAACTCAAAAATCATTTGTTTCGAACCTGTCAAAGAAACCTTCCGGTATCTGAAAATGAACCTCACCAAGTTCTCCAATGTAACCTTGGTAAATGCCGCATTATCTGAATCAAAAAAACTTACATATATTTACCGTCCAGCATCAAACGCAGAGGGTAATCTGGAGTCCAGCATATTCACTTCACGGTTTCAGGCTTCGAAAATTATAAAAGAAAAAGTAAAAGGCGTTCGCTTGTCGGATTACACAAAAAGTTTAAACGTAAACTTTCTGAAATTAGACATAGAAGGAGCAGAGGGCGAAGTACTTAATGATCTGGTCAAACATCGCCGACTTAGGAAAATCAAGAACATTTTCCTAGAATATCACTCCTACCGACAAAACTCCCTAGCCA
>MGGH01000008.1 GCA_001792305.1 Candidatus Woesebacteria bacterium RIFCSPHIGHO2_01_FULL_39_23 | reverse complement strand
CGGTCTTCAAATTGAAGGTGTTTCAGAAGAAGTAACTTTAAGAAACGCAATTGAAGCTACAAAAATATATTTTAAGCGCAAATACCCATATGGAAAGATAAAGCCCGGAATGATCAAGTTTTTCTTAAAAGAGCTGATAAATAAAAGAACATTTTATAGATTTTACAAAATTACACCTCGCGTGGTGTGGATGAACGATCCGAATTCCAAAATAGACATTCGTGTAAAAATTAATTTAAACGGTTAGCCTTTACAAACAACAAATGTCAAGCACTTCCTGATATAATTTATTCATTAAACCCCATTTAAGGCGGGTGTTTAACGGGGATTAGCGCAGCTGGTAGCGCGCAGCGTTCGGGACGCTGAGGTCGGCGGTTCGAATCCGCCATCCCCGACCAAAAGAGAGAAAGGGTCGGTGGTGGCACTCCATGCGCCTTTACCCTGAGGAACGTAGGGGTCGCCCGCAAAGAAGTTCAAGCCAAGTCGAGCCACTCTCCTCAACTTCGGTAATTTCTTCTTGCAATTTAAGTAGTGAGTAATACTTAAAACCTGAAAGTATGCTATACTTTTTTGTAGAAATACATCTGGAAAAACAAATTAACATTGGGAAACAAAATACCCAACAAACCGGCCAAAAAACTGATCGTCAATCAACGAATATTCAGAATAATCCAAGAATAAACTACTGGATGATTTCTACATTTATCTTTGCTTTCCTATTTATTGGACTGCTAGCTTTTAATATTTTAAACCAGACCAGAGAAGCCGATCAAAACAACGAGGTACTACTTCCAACAACACCCCCTACAATAAGTAAACAGAATGTAGTCTATACTGCAAGTGAACTCTCAAGTATCTTTATATTACCCAATGGTTGGACTAAGGAATTATATACTAAAAGTATTGAACCTACAGGAAGAGGGTTTGAAATATACGATGATTGCAATTTAGAATACTGTGTTTTTTTAGAGAATAAAAAATATATCGACAAAAGCAATATACAAGCTTACTCTTCTCCTGTTGACGAAGGAAGAGTCTATAGTTATTTGTACGTCACTTCAGCAGAAAAACTTCTTGGTGAAAAATGGAAAAGTATTTCTGAGGTAGATTTCTATAATGCTATAAATGAGCGATTTCCTGAAATAGCCAAAGCAAGATCGAGTGAAGAATGTGGCCCGTATTACGCCGCAGATAAAGCAAAAGAAATTACCACATTAAGATATAAAACTGTTTTATCAACCTCTTATCCAGCATGTAATTATGAAGGTGGCAAGCCAGAGCATATACATGAAGCCTATTATTTACTTTTGAATGATAATGATATTTTGGTTGTTAGATTTTTCTATGACGAATCCTTTTCAAATGTAACGAAAGAGATAGACAAATTTAAAGAACTTTTGAGTTCGATTAACTTGAAACTGGAATAGTAAATGCCCGGCGAAGCCGAGCAAAAATCGCGTGCGCAAAAAATAACGGAAGCGAGGCCGCCGCAGGTGGCCGAGCTAACAGTTGCGAAATTCGGTTCTAACTTTTTCGTAAATCTCGACACTTCGGGAAAAACCGAAAGGTTAGATGGAGACACTCTAATCATGATACACTTTTCTTAAATATATGTATGAAAAAACAAATAAACGTAGGTGATCCAAACACCCAGAAGGTCAGGCAAAATCCTGAAAGCCAATCAACGAATATTCAGAATAATCCAAGAATAAACTACTGGATGATTTCAACGCTATTGTTTGGTTTTCTGTTCTTTTTGATGGTGGGTGTTAATTTGTTAAGTCTAAAAACAACTAGTAACATTAAACCCACTCCCTATTCTACAATTCCTCCGACAAAACCAGTTGGTAAAGTTTCGTTTGTGGGAACTGTTATAACTGGAGCACAACGTGGTGAAGTAATAAACTACTGTCCAAACGGGTTATATTTGGTTGCCGACGAAGGGACATATTTAGTCAATCAGACTCAAATGTTACAACTACGCCTTCCAAATCAATCTGACGGAACAAAGATGCTTTCTGACCAAAAATACATAGGAAAGAGGGTTGAAGTTGTTGGTAAATATCCTACTCAAGAAAACTTCTGCCAAGCGTTCATGTGCGAATGCGATGATTATATTCTCGTTGACTATATTAACATTGTGGATACTGAATCCGTTGATGTGAGACAAATAAAAATTGAGGGTCAAATTGATTGTCTACCATATAGGGATACAAGCGGAGGTCAAACGTTAGAATGTGCTGTTGGGCTACAGGGTAAAGATGGTATGTATTATGGCTTGCAAGGACTTAATCAACAAGATGTCATTCCAGGGAAAATAGAACCAGGGCAGAAAGTTGTTATAACAGGAACCTTTACCCCAAGTCAGGATAGCAAGTACAATACTGTAGGAATCATTGAGGTTGTTTCAGTTGAGTATACTAATTAGTAACTTCTACACTGAGTTTGTCGAAGGACCCACCGCACCAACATGCGAGCGTGGCGAGTCAACCTTTGCGAAATTCAGTTCTAACCCTTCGACCCTACTCAGGACAAGCTTTTTTGCGAGTATTCCCTTAATTGAAGATTTTCCGAAGCTCTACCATGTAAACTAAATCACTGATACTTTAAGAAATTTATGCCAACTTTCGTAACCCACAATAAGTAGATTTGCAAAATATCAATTTGTGGGTTCGTGAGGTACAAAAAGACCAAACTGGATGTTGGTTTTACTATAATTCAATAGAAGTTCCTGTAATTTTTTGAAGTATGTATCTTTAAAGCCTAATAAGGTTTCGACTGTTTGTCCGTTTCTTAGAGCCTCGACAAAAATATTTGCTGAATCTCTAATACCCCACATGGCAATCCTTCTTCTAGCGACATCGTATGAGTCAGGGTATTCATGACTATTCACAGATACACCCCCATTATCACTTCTAGATAACTGGGTAGCACTGGAAAGGACTCCGCCCCAGGTATCTTCTAAACCTCGTATAACACGCACGTTTTCCAACAAGCGTTCCCAAATAGGATCGTTATGGCTAGGATCATATAGGAATCCCCTAGCACTGGCCATTACAGGTCTTGCTTTATTAATGACTCCATCGCCTTTTGAAATAAGAAATCTAACTATAAAATTCTTACCCGGATATAGTTTAGTCAGCAAATCCGGGATCTCACCAGTGAATCCTATATCAACCAGCACATGTGTAGATTGATCAGAGAACCCGTAACCATTTAAGTATGTCTTGACAAGATCTGCCGACGTGTCCTGAAGTGATTGTCTCATTAACCTAACACTAATTGGAACATAGTTAAAAGGCGGATATTCAATCCCAGAGTCTCTGTATACTTTTGCTGCCATATATTCTGGGAGTCCGTCTCTTGCTAAAAAATGTATTCCAGCGCCTTGAGTTTGGAATTCTTCAGCCAGACTTAAAGAGAAAAGACTTCTTACCGGCCCAACATAGTCTCTAGAGTAAAAATACAATAATGCCAGTGCACTAGAAGAATTCTCTCTCGAACTTAACCTGCCATATCTACGTACCGTATCATTCCAGAATTCTGCAATAAATTGTTCATCCATTTCTCTAACTGCGGCTAAACTTTCAGAGGGGTATACGGCACTGGTAAACAAAAAATCACAAAGTTCACTTAGTCCCAGGGGACTTGTCTTTGTCAAATCAACTATCGAATTTCTAAATCCAGATCGTTCAATATCCACTAGTGACATTGAATGTGTATTATATTAGAAAATGCATATTTCGGGAAGAATTTTTCTAGCGAGTCGAAAGAATTAATCTTGTAGCGGGTGTTCCTCAAATCGTCCAGTAATTCCGACTTATAATCCCAACACTTCTGGGAGCTGTTTGATAAAACTCACCACAACAGGCGGGGCAAGTAAGCTGTGACTAAGAACATCATTATCATCTTTAAAAGTCCAAGGCTTCTCTATCACTTTTACCTTTCCCGATATGTGGTCCATTTGAAAGCCATATTCAGGAGTCAATTCATACCCATCAAAATTAACCTTCGCCTGGCTAACTGGAATAGAATTTCTAAGTAGAATCCTTGGGACACCATGCAGTGACAAAATCAATTTGATTGTCTCCTCATCTTTTTGAAGACGAGCCTTAATAGGCTCAATTCCAAGCTCGTCGCCTTCTTTGGGAACCATACGAACATTCTCACAAGTAGGATTGTCGCAAACCAAATAATAACCCTTACTCTTTTTGTCTTGTTCAATTTTACTTGTAATCAAAAGCTTTTTATTTCTCGACGTGTGGCAAATAGGACAAATAACCCTATGTTTTATACGTTCTGAAATAACGGCAGTTGGAATGTCTATCAAAATGAAAAAATCAGGGTCGTCGCGGTAATTAATTACATCACGAAAATATAATGAGTAGGACACTTGATCCATTCCGCGCGGCAAACCATCTATTAAAATCGACTTTCGAGGTAATTCCGATATATGAAGTTTTACCATTGCTAAAATAAACTCTGTTGGTAAAAGTTTTTTAGTTGAGCGGCCTAAGAGAGCATCAACCGCTTCGTCAAAAGAAATATAACCACGGTAAAGAGATTTTAGTTTTTCGAAACGCTCGGACTTTGAAAAATCCTTCCAGTTTTCATAAACCCGCCTTATCATATCGCCTACCGAAAAAAGCTCAATTTTATCTTTTCCAAAAATTTCAGTTAGAAGGCCTGAATACGTACCCTTTCCGGAATTTTTCTTGCCAACAAAATAGCCAATAAAAGTATTATTATCTAAATATTTTTTGATTAAATCTATTTGGGTACCTACTTTTGACCTGAAATAGAGACTGCGTGACCGAGGATCGGATAAATCAAATTTTTTATTTAGTCCTTTTACTCTTGTCCCGATTATAGGAAATTCGTTTCCTCTCATAATCTTACTCCCCAAGAAGTCTATACTCATGCTAGCAGCTTATCAAATCGATTCTCGTCTTTGAAAGGTCCAATTATGGCAAGATTTGCACGTTTTGGGTCAAAAATATTTTTAGCTATCTTTAGCACTTGAGCTACTGTTACTCCATCGATTTTCTTATAAACCTCTTCAGGAGTTTCAGGTTTTATTCCAAACAAATAACCTTCACTCATAAAGTAATTCACATCTTTTGTGTCTTCCAACGACAAGGCAAGTCGACCTTTTATGTACTCTTTTGCCTTCTTTAACTCCTTTTGACTAATAGGGTAAACCTCGCTACTAAGTCCATAAATTTGGTCTTGGAGTATTTTTAATGCCTCATCAATCCTTTTAGGATCTACTCCCATATATGTTTCAAAATAACCAATATCAATATATCGCTCGACAGAAGACCCTATGGCATACGCAAGTGCTCTTTTTTCGCGTATTTCGTAGTAAAGACGACTGCTTGCTCCTCGCCCTAAAATTGCCAAAAGCACCGCTTCAGTAAACTTAAGTTTACTTCCTCTTCCTTTGGAGTAATATCCAAAACTTACATGTGCTTGGTCGCTTTTTTTCTTAAGGAGCCTGACTCGGGGGCTTTCTTGACGGACTTTAAACTTGTCTATCTTTGTTTCCACTCTCCGAGCAGGAAGTTCACCAAAATATTTTTTAGCTAAAACTTCCGATTCACTAGTTCTAATACCCCCTGCAACGCTGATTAGCATTCCACTCGCATAAAAGTGCTCTTTAACATATCGTAGTAGATCAGCTCTTTTGAACTTTTTGACACTTTTGCGATTTCCTGTAATATCTTTTTCAAGAGAATGTCCTTCAAAAATTGTATTTTCAAAAAAATCCCCGATCTTGATATATGGATTGTCTTTGTGAAGTGAAATTTCCTCAAGAATTACACCTTTTTCTTTTTCCAACTCCTTCTCGTTAAAAATCGGGTTCAAAACTAAGTCAGACAAAACATCAAACAAAAGCTCTAGACTTTGTTTTCTGGCCTTTATGTAAAAATTGATCCATTCCTTTGAGGTCGAGGCATTAAACTCCCCTCCAATTTCGTCGATTAACTCTGTAATCTCTCTCGCAGTTTTACGCTTTTTGGTTCCCTTAAAAGCCATGTGTTCCAAAAAATGACTTATACCGGATAAATTTCTCGGGTCGTTTCTGCTACCGGACCCTACCCAAACTGCAACAGTTGCTGACTCCACCCCGGGAACCGGGATTGTCATCACCCTCAAGCCATTGGCAAGTTTAGTTACCTGATATTTCATTTATTTAGTGTCTTTGTATTTTATACCCAAAATACTTTAGTTTGTCTAATAAAAGATGTAAAATGTTTCTGATTATGCTCCAAAACCCCAAATATAAAATCCACTCCATAGGACAGCACATAGTGAAGACTAATTTGTATTTTGGAAGAAGAGAAAAGGTTTCGCACGTTTTGAAAACAATACGCGAAGACCGTAAGGATTGGCCAAACAGTGAAAATATATTTGTGGTTAATTCCGATAAAAAGCTGATTGGCATTATCGACTTTAACAAATTGGTCAATTCAAAACCCGATGCAAGACTCGAGGAAATTATGAGTAGAAAATTTGAAGCAATAACAGACCATTCTCACCAGTATCATGTTGCTCGGCTTGCAATTAAACGCGGCGCCGAAACTATTCCTGTTATCGACCAGCAGGGAGTCTTTTTAGGGATAATTGACGCCGGCCAAACTCTCAAGATTCTTCACGAGGAGCACATCGAAGATCTAATGAGATTTTCCGGAATTATGGCGAACGAAGCGGAATTTGACACTGCCAAAATTTCTTCCCAAAAGATGGTAATCCAGCGATTACCATGGTTAATTTTAGGACTCTTGGGCGGGATTTTTGCTACAAAAGTAGTCAGCTTATTTGATCATACCTTGGAAAAAGAACTGTCTTTAGCTTTTTTTATCCCTGTAATCGTTTATATCAACGCCGCCGTCGGAGCACAAACCCAAACCATACTTGTCCGGTCCTTGAGCTTCGAAAAAGTAGATATCAAGCGATTCTTATTTAAAGAATTACGAGTGGTGCTTATTATGGGTTTTGTTCTCTCAATTTCTATAACCGCCTTTGCCTTTTTATGGCTCAAGGAAGGAAGCATCGCGCCAATTATTGGACTTTCAATGTTTGCGGGAGTACTCTCATCAGCTGTAGTCGGAACATTAATTCCAACAGCACTTTCACATTTTAAAAAAGATCCGGCAATTGGCACTGGCCCGTTTGCAACAGTCATTCAGGATATTTTGAGTTTAGTTATATATTTTACAATCGCCAATCTTCTTCTTTTTTAGCTCACATCTTCTCCGGAGCTGCAATTCCTAATAAAAATAGGCCATTTTTAATTACCCGCCCTGTTGTTTCTGTTAAAGAAAGCCTAAAGATCTCTTTTTTTGTCCCCCAGTATTCTACTTGAATTGTAAAAACTATTACTCCGGATAAATTTATGTTAGAAATACCGGATGGTCTGCTTGAAAGGTTAAAAACAAATACCGGGAGAGGGAATCTAATAGTAGTTTCAGAAAAAGACATAAGATCTTGGTTGGAGGATCCTTCGCAGTAGAACTTCGGAAAAGTTAATGATCTGCCCAATCATCATCGGGAATAATTCTATCACCTACTCGTGTTTTCAACAAATAGAGTATCGCCTGCTTCGATCGGGGTCGATCTCCAGCATATTCCTCAATCAAGGCGGTTATGCGGGTTATATGAGCCGCCACTGTCCCCGCAGAAATACCTAGTTCTTGGGCAATATCGTCATTAGTCATTTTGCCACCAATCATTTGATCCAATACATCCATTTCGCGTTTCCGGAGTTTTCCACATTCCAATCTTTCGCTCATAAATAATTATGTTAAAGTTTAACATATTGCATCAAGTACCAGGAAATAAACAACCGAGGACTCTACATCTTTTCAGGAGCCGCAATTCCTAATAAAAATAGGCTATTTTTGATAATCTGACCAGTAGCGGTGGTTAGTCTAAGTCTAAATTCAAGTTTGGGTTCGGAAACATTTAAAATACGATGCATGTTGTAAAACAAATTAAACTTCTGGGCTAAGTTGTAAAGATAGTTACACAGTAAGTTGGGTGAGTAAGTTAAGGCTACCGTTTCGATGACTTCGGGAAAATGGACAAAACTTCTCAGAAGTTTTTCTTCTTCGTTGTTAATTTTTAATTTATTTTTTAGTTTTTTAGTTTTTAAGTTCTTCAATTTGGCTTTGCGCAAGACACTTTGTGTACGAGCGTATGTGTATTGCAAATACGGCCCGGAGTTGCCCTCAGATGCGATACTCTCGTCTACATCAAACTTCGTATCTTGAAGATGATTGTTTTTTAGGAAAGAATATTTAATCGCCCCCATACCAACTAGCTCGGCAACGTTTTTGTCTTTATTAAGGTGGCTCACTTTTTTGTTAACCATATTAACAAGATCAATTGCACTTATAATACGCCCCGTTCTTGAGCTCATTTTGCCACTTTTTAAATTCACCATGCCAAACCCAATATGTTTTAGTTTGACACCTCGGGTTATTCCTAACTTCTCAAGAGCAGCAAAAACAACCCTAAAATACTCGTTTTGCTCATGAGCTGTTGTTATTACTAAAACATCCATAGGCCATTCTTCTATCTTTAAAGTCTGAAGGTACATATCTTTTGCCTCATATGTTGGAGTCCCGTATTTTGTCACAAACACCCTGTCATGAAGTCCGTATTTGCTCCCTTTAAAAATTAAGGCCCCTTCGCTTCTTTCAAAAACTTTTCCTTCGTTTTCCTCAACTATTCGTTTACCCTCTGTTTCAACCTCGCTTTCAAAGTAGTATCTGTCGTAATAAATCCCCAATCTTTTTTCAAATTCTTTGTAATACTTTATATTCCACTCTCGTGTTTCTCGCCAGAGTCTAAACAAAACTTTATCCTTCCCATATATTTTTTTATTTACTTCAAGTATTTCTTTTTTAACGTCTTCTTTATCGTCATAAGACTCCGAACCTATCTGGTACATCTTTTGCAGAAGTTTAACTTTTTCTTCTAATGTTTTCGGTACTACAGGTCTTTCCTTCTCGTAGGCCCACAGACATTTTGCAACATGAGGACCGATATCCCCTTGGTAATTTACCCTGCGTAACTTGGCGCCAACAGATTCCAAAATGTTCGTCATGCTTCCACCGTAAATATAAGAAAAAAGGTGTCCTATGTGCGGGAGCTTATGGGTATTTGGTTGACCGAACTCAAACATAATTTTCTTACCTTTCAAAATATCCGACCTTCCAAATGCATCTTTCTGTCTGTTAATATTAACTAATGTATCAAAAAGCGCTTCTTCGGAGAGGAAGAAATTGATAAAACCAGGACCGGCAGCTTCGATTTTTGAAATAATTTTTGAAAGATCTTTATCTTCCTTAAGTTTTTTGATTATATTTTCTGAGAGTACGCTCGGGTTTTTCTTCTTTTCATTTTTTTTGTTTTTTATTTGTAAAGCCACATTCGTACTAAAATCCCCAAATTCTTCCCTCTCGGGGAAATCAAGCTTAATTTCCTCTTTTGGAACTCCAGTTGCTACTGACAAACTCATGAGTATCTGATCTCTAACTTTCATCTTAGCTCTACAACAG
>MGGH01000007.1 GCA_001792305.1 Candidatus Woesebacteria bacterium RIFCSPHIGHO2_01_FULL_39_23 | reverse complement strand
AATTATTGATTGATTGATTTACTAGATAATCGGAGATTATTGTCGTTGTTTCATCTGTACTGTCATCACAGAGGATTACTTCATAACTACCTTGGTAGTCAAAGTTAACTGCAGCTTGGATACTTCTTTCAACGACCTTCTTCTCATTGTAGAAAGGAATATGGACTGAGATAAACGGATAATGATCTAAGGTTATGTGATCAAGATTTGGCTCAAGACCCACTGGTGATTTTGACTGATTACCTTTGTTACCTAACCCCAATAACTTAGCAAGAAGACCTGATTCTTGAGATTTAGGTAAACCGGAGCTGTTTTGAGAAAAAGATAGAACAATTGCTAAAGTTATATAGTACTTAAATGAGTAAAGAAGGAACACTGAGCCCATAAACAATGCTAAGTAGGCAAATACCAGCCCCAATTTCGTCGCTAAACCGATCCCGGCGAAACTGGTAGTAAATAGACCGATAGACCCTAAAAGCAACACTGTAATAAAAGCAGAAAAACTCATTATTCCCGCAAATCTGACTATTCTTGTTCTGGATGAGGCAGGAATTGCAAAAAAGCGAGACACCTGGACCAAAACAGCAGTTATCACACTTACAACAGGAGTTATCTGGCTCTGAGCATAAGCCAAACGCGCCTCATAAGTTAAAAGATCAGCTCTTCTTAAAACATTCTGTATTCCATGGAAGCCTATAATCGCCTTACCTCCAATTACGGGAACATTTTTAAGAAGCTTTCGAATACCCCATTCCGGATGTTTTACCACCAGAGACAAGACAACCTTTTCGTATTTTTCTGGAGTCTGCCGCCAGTATCGCTCGATATGTCTTTTTCGGGGAAACAAACCGCTTCTACCGGCTTTTTTGTACCTTTTAAGCCATCTGTAAAGAAGAATTCTTGAAACATCGACCTCTTTGGCGAGAGCGGCTACCTCTTCGCCACTAAGTACTCGATTAACAATGGCCTCCCGTTCTGGTACTGTAAGCTTTGGTTTCATGGGCAGAAAAAAAGCTTCCAAATTTATGTTAACATCAAGTGGGTAACACTTGTCAAGCCCTGCTTATTCGCTCCCTGAGTCGTGTATGGGTAACGCCTGAAGGTAAAATGCAAAGATTATGCGGCGTCAAGATCAATGGCTCAATAAACACACACGTTTCCAAAAAATTAAAAAATGCACTTGACGATTTAGAGGGAAAAAATTAAATAATTCCAAATAATTGGAAGAAATTGCCGAGTAAAGGAACTACTCCTTGTTGCAAATTTTACACATTCCCCTATTAAAGCTTGGGGAAAAGAATGAAAGCAAAAAACTACCCAAATTATTTATCGTCATACCTAAGCCAATGATTAATAATGGCAAACCTATTATCAAATGATAAGGGGATTTCATAGATTGGTATACCAAATAACCAACAGATCCAAGTGTTATCCATATAAGAGAATTGACTACTGACAGTACAAATGTATAAAAGATAGTAAACAAGTAATGCACGGGTGTATGTTTTTTACTTGAAGAAGCCATTAAGTGTCGCGTCAAACGCGACTACCACGTTCGACGTGGTGGACCTGTCGGGAATCGAACCCGAATCTCTGCAATGCGAATGCAGTATTCTACCGTTTAACTACAGGCCCAAATTAAATAATTAACCTAATAACTAATTATACTAATTTCTATTGCAGTATGCTTAGTGGATTAAGGTAGCTGCCATTATAAATCACTTCAAAATGAAGGTGCGTTCCTGTAGACCTACCCGTTGAGCCCATCTGGCCAATCGCATCCCCTCTCTTGACCGTCTGGCCGGGGACTACATAAATCTTTGATAAATGTCCATAAAGAGTCCTGTAACCGTTATTGTGATCAATTAAGACCCTATTTCCGTAACCGTAATTATCAGGCCAACCGGCCATTACAACTGTCCCTGCATCTGCCGCCAAAACAGCAGGAGCCGACTTGTTTGCGATGTCAATACCCTTGTGATACCAAACAAATCTCTGCGAGATTGATCCTGAACTAGGCCAGACAAATACGCCTGAGGCAACAACAGTTCCTGCATCCGGAGTAACCTGGCGAATACGGGCAACACCTGACCAAGGCTCAACCGACGGCATAACTCCATCTGGCACCACAACTGTCTGACCAATGGCAAGCTCAAAAGTCTCATCATTCACAAAAGCGTTATAGGGAAAATCCACTACTGCCTGCGGGGATGAATCGTACTTTTTTGCAATTGAATATACGGTATCTCCCTTTTTTACTTTATGAAGAACACCTGTAACCGGCAAAATTTCAAGTTTTTGCCCAAGCTTTATTTGATCCCGCGACTGAAGATTATTCTGCCAACGAAGAGTGTCTATTGAAACGTCAAACTTTTCTGCAATGGAACTTAAAGTGTCACCTTCCTGAACCCCATATTCTATAATACTGTCACGAAGTTTCTCTGAAAAGGATGTTGCAAGTGTGGGGTCATCAGTTGCTGCCGTAACCACACTTGAAGGAGAAGGGATCTCCCAAGGGTCAATGTTTGTTCCCGGAAATTCCTGTGCAACTACCGGAGCGATTACGACACCAACTGCAGCCAGCGAAGCCATTCCAGAGTGAATAAATCTCCTTGCCATTTTTCCTCGCTGCCTGTAAAGGACGGTCACAAATAAATGCTTCATATATTCAAAGCGCAAAAAATGCTTTAAGGAAATAGAATAGATAAAATTAGCAAGTTCTCTTAAAAAGAGTTTAACCTCTTCAATGAAATTAAGTAGCTTTTCCAGTGATGGGTCCATCTGCAATCTGGAAGATACCATATGAAAGAAACAGATTCAAATTCTAGGGGTGTTCAAAAAGTTTACCCTTTAGAGAGGTTCTCCAAAAACTCTTTATTGTCCTCGGTCTTCTTGAGTCTTTCCAAAAAAGTCTCAGTACGTTCATCCTCCGGAACCAAATCAATAGCTCTTCTCATAGTGTGAATCTTAGGCAATAATTCTTTTCCGTATAAAAGTTCTTCTTGACGTGTACCACTTCTGGTTATATCAATCGCCGGAAAAATTCTTCTATCTGCAAGATTGCGATTGAGGTGAAGCTCCATATTGCCGGTCCCTTTGAACTCTTCATAAATAAGGTCGTCCATTCTGGACCCTGTATCGACCAAGGAGGTGCCAATGATTGTCAAACTTCCCCCATTTTCAATCTTACGTGCGGCACCAAAAAACTTTTTAGCAGGAAAAAGTGCGACCGGGTCAAATCCCCCAGAGAGTGTTCTTCCGGATGTAGGAAGTGCCAAGTTATATGCGCGAGCGAGTCTAGTGATCGAGTCAAGAACAATAACTACATCCTTCCCAAGTTCCACCAGTCTCTTTGCCCTCTCTAGAGCAAGTTCGGCTATTCTCGTCTGGTTCTCAGGAGCATCGTCAAAATTTGAAGCTGCAACTTCCCCCCTATTATCTGTTGCCTCACCCATGTTACGCGTAATATCAGTTACTTCCTCCGGGCGCTCACCAATAAGAACTGCCATAAGGTGAACTCCTGTGTAATTTTTTGCAATACCGGCAATAATGTCTTTAAGTAACCAAGTTTTACCCGCCTTTGGTGGCGAAACAACTAATCCTCTTTGACCAAAACCAATTGGGGCAACCAGGTCAATTATACGAGTGGTAAGAACGTCCTTATCGGTAGATAAAACAATTTGTTTATCTGGATAAATCGCCGTCATAGTCTCAAAATCGGGCCTTATGCCTAGCTTATCTATTTCCACACCGTTCACTGTTTCGACTTTGAGTAACCCCCAATAGCGCTCATTTTCCTTTGGTCGCCTTGCCTGCCCACCAATAAGGTCTCCTCTGCGCAAATTAAACCGTCTAATCTGCGAGCTTGAAATATAAATGTCGTCTCCGGACGGAGAAAACTTAGGGCGAAGTAATCCTGAACCCTCTGAAGCAATATGCAAAACGCCTCGAACGTATTCTGTTGGTAGATTTGAATCAGGTAACACTCTGTTATCCACCACAATCCCCTCCACCGGCTTATCTATAATAACCCCTGCAGTTTCCTCTTTTATTTCTTTGACCTCGTATTTTTCTTCCACAATAGGTTCCACCTTCGCTCTTGAAGAAGATTTTGTGGCAGTGGATTTTGCAGATTTTTTAGCTCTGGCGGCCATAATCAGACTTGATAGTTTAAAGAAAGTTTAATTAAAAGCTTCTTGACAAAAAAAGGAATATAAATAATTCAAGAAGACAACAAAGCTATTGTAATCTCCAAGTAACGGGTTTGTCAAGATATGATATACTGTAACTATACATATTAATTAAGCTTATAATTAATGGTGCGAATAAAAAAATTGCTTCTTTTGTTACTAGTAGTTATCGCTCTCCCGGTATTTATATATTTCTTAAAAAACGGTGGAAGACTAATTAAAGCAATTACTACTCGAGCGCTACTTGCCAATTGCCCCCAATCTCTCGATTTTGCCGCTATTCGCGAAGAGCTTAATGCACAAGGAAAGGATCTGGCATTTTTCAAGATAGGTTTCCATACGCAAACCAATCCATCTATTCGTTATACTGGCCTTAGCAATTGGGAAGCATGTCTCTCCGCCGCCGGTGTACCGTTTGTTTTAAAGTCGGTTGATAATGCGGGTCGTATTGAAGAGGCAGTTAGATTTAAACAGGCCAGCGGTCTGCCTCATGTAATTGTTTATAGGAGGGACTCTGCTGATCCGGCACATGGCATAGATGATGACAGATATTTTGAAGTAGTAGATTATAAACAAGATCCGATTTTACAGGCAGAAGAAAATTGGCGGCGTCATAAGGAATATATAGAACAGTACGTCACAACCCTTGTCCCCATAAAAGATCACTTCTGGATTGAAACTATCAATGAGCCCCACGCCGGCCTACAAACCTGGAGGTGCCCCAATGAGCAATGTCCGGATGAGGACACCTATCTTAACACAGAGTGGTTAGCCGTATTTGCCAAAAGGCAAGCAGAACTAGCAATTAGGGATGGTTATAAATATGCAGCCTTTGCCTGGTCAAGCGGTGAACCTGAACAAGAGTATTGGGGCAAACCAAGGATGAGTGAGTTTCTCCAGTTTGCTGCACAGAACAGAGATAAGGTAGCTTTAGCACTCCATGAGTATAATTACAGCGAGCCTACACTGAAAGACACCTACAACAGTCTTGTTGGCAGATTCGAGTATATATTCAATCAAACTGACTCCATGGGTCTCCCCAGACCGACGATCCTTATTACCGAATTTGGCTGGTCGGGTACACCAAGCGCAGATGAAATAATGCAACCGGATAATGTTCCCTGGGCAGCAGAACTTTATGCACAATACCCCGAGGTGCTAGGGGCGTATTTGTGGGACGTCGGAGACATGGGCCCACATATCTCGGCCTTCACAACTTATGCTCTGCAAAACTATTATGAGATTCCTTTACCTCTATCAAGCTGTTCCTACGACCTATCTTGGGGAAGTTTCGGCAGTGGAAATTCCCAGTTTACGCATTTAATTGATGTGGCGCTTGACTCTCACGGAAATGTATATACCGTCGATTTGAAAAACCCAAAGGTGCAGAAATTCAGTTCCAATGGCACTTTTATTAAAAGCTGGGGTAGTACGGGAAGCGGAAACGGACAATTCGCATCTCCGTCAGGGATAGGGATCGATAAATCGGACATGGTGTTTGTGGCTGACCCTGGTAACGGCAGAATTCAGATTTTTGATTCCGAAGGAAACTATAAAACTCAGTTTGGCAAGAATATCGCCAACCCCCTAGTTAGACCTTTGGATGTGGCAGTAGACACAATCGGTAATATTTATGTGATAAATAATGTTGGTAATGCAATTGGCAGGGTTCCTCCCGAAAATGCCTCGATGATCGTCAAGTTCCAGATAGATGCAAGTTATTCGACAGTAAATTATATTACTTCGTGGGATACACACCATATTTGGGACAATTGGGGAGTTCCCAGTAAGATTGACACTGATAGCTTTGGTAACATATACGTTTCCTATGAATACATCATTAATCGCGGTTACGGAGTGGAAAAGTATTCCCCAGACGGGGTTGGTCTTTATAATTGGGGCCGAAAGGGAATTCTTGACGGCCAATTTCTCGCAGCAGCCGGTTTGGCGGTGGACAATGCCAATCGGATTTTTGTGACAGATATTGGAACCACTTATACCACCTCTGGTTCAGGCTATCAGAGGTATGATTTACAAGGTTTCTCTCCCAGCGGTGCTTTCTATATCAAGTATGGTTCGAAAGGAACTAACACTGGACAGTTTATGTATCCATATTCAGTTGCCTCGGGAGCGTCGGGCACCGTCTATATTGGAGATACAGGCAACAACCGAGTACAAAAGTTGAATTGTGCCGTGACGATCGGCGCGGGATTTGTCAAGCCACCCACCCCCACACCCACACCGACTCCAGTTCCCCCATCAGTTAACAAAGCCATTATTTTTGGTTCAGGTGGATATGTAACTATTGGTGATAAATCAAATCTTGACATGGGAACTAGCGACTTTACTCTGGAAGCTTGGGTAAAAACAACGAGTGCTACCAATCAGACAATAATCTTCAAAGGTGCAGGTTCTTCCACAACTCGCGGTTATTGGTTCTGGTATAACTCAGGAAACGATGATTTAAGGCTTTACATAGGTAACGGCACATCAAGAATAATGGCTGATTCAAATAATAACTTAGGTCTTAGAGACGGAAAATGGCACCATGTGGCAACCGTCATTGACAGAGGAGTAAATATCGCCTTTTTCGTTGACGGTCAACTCAAAGGCACAAAATCGGTGTCTACTTTAACAGGATCAGTTGACACTACAAATGTCTTTAGGATATCAGGACTGTCAACTAACTCATGGAAAGGAACTATGGATGAAGTCAGAGTCTGGAAAACTCTTCGTACCCAAACCCAGATCCAACAGAACAAAGGTGTTGAAATAAGCCCAACTTTAACTGGCCTTGTGTCATATTGGAAATTTAACGAAGGAAATGGAACAACAGTAAAAGATTCAACTGACGCCAATAATGGTACCCTTACTGGCGGAACCTGGACAACCGGCGCTTTTTAAGCTTCGTACGAAAACTTCACCCGGGAATCTTAAAACCCCTTCCGTGAATGGCTTCTATCTTGTATTTACCCTTAACTTTATTTCTTAGTCTGTAAACAAGCTGACTAATAGAACTATCACTTACTCCAACTTTATTTTTTGCTTCGGGATAAACTCTTTCAATAATTTCATCTTTGGTTACGATTTTTCCGTTGTTTTCAAGAAGGATATTCAAAAGTTCGTTTTCGCTTAAAGTTAGCGCTTCGTTTTTCAATTCAAGCAGATATTTTAAAAGTATTTGTGATTCCACTTTCCCTTTTTCGTTAACTAAATTTAGATTAATAAGATCTTCCAGTTTTTCGGGGGTTTCACCTTTTGCACACTCGGAAAGTCTTCTTGCTTGATCTTCACTTAAACATTTTATTATTTCTTCAATTTGGGCTTTTATTTTTTCGTTTTTACTGTAGTCGGTACTTTTTCCGTCTCTGAATGCCAATACACAGGCTTTTTTTAAAGCGGGGATTTTACCCGATTGTGTAATTATTTTTTTGATATCTTCGTCCTTCACATTAAACCCATGTTTTTTGCTGTCCTCCTTTACCTCTTTTATAAAATCTACCTCAGAAAGTAAGGGAATATACTCTATATGCTCACTCGCGATTTCATAAAGGTCATCAAGTTTACTTATATATTCTGAGTTAAGGGGTTGGTTTGCGGTAAAAATATAGCTTATTCTTAAAGGGTTTCGGTCTCTTAAAGATTTTAGGAAAGAAAAAATTTTTTTATGATCGGGACTTTGGATAAGATCATCAATCGTATCGATTATTAAAGTAATTTTAGTTTTTGAAGTAAGTTTTTTGATGTTCTCCGGTAGGATGGATAAAATTTTAAATAAGGTTTCAAGGTGTTTTTTGAATGTTTCGAGACTATCGTTTTCAAGGTTATTTGTGTCAAAAAAATAAAAATTGTGGTTTTTAATCTTGATTGCAGCAATTTCTCTGACCAGCCTACTTTTCCCCATACCCGATAACCCAACTAAAGTAACGGACTCACCGAGAGTAATATAGGATATTATTTTTCTTTTAAATTCCTCCATTTTAGATATTTTACATCAAACTGTTAAGAATTGTTAACGCTTGTTTATTCGTTGTTATTTCCAGGTTAAGAACTTTCCAGTTTCATCTGTAAAAATTACTCCAATTACACCAACTATAGGCTATATGCGGTCTATAAAGTTGGTTTAAGCACATTAAAAAGAAATAGAGATGAGTGTAGCCGGAGGTATTCTGAGGGTAAACCTTGCCCTTAGACTACTTCCGGTTACGAGACGAGCCCCGCCACAATTCCAGAAAGGAATAAGTCGATGAACACCAGATTGAGGTTGGTAGCCAGCCTCGTGCTGGTTATCGCAGTTGTCGTTTCCGTTGTGCCACTCGGGACCGTTACCGCCGCCCCAGCGGAGCAGGGAGTCCTACCCCCCGACGTATGGGTCAGTTGTTACTCCCGTGCGGGAGAGCATGCTACAGTGGTGGGAGTAGACGCTACCAAGGGTGGAACAACAGGAGAGGCATATGTTGTTTTTGGTCTACGGGCGTTGCGGGTTTTCAGAGGATTGTCTCGGGGTAGCGGTGCCTTCTACACTACAAATGCACGGGTAACAGTGCTGGTTGTGTATCAGCAGTCCGGCGGCGCGCGATGGACTGGCCGCTATACTCTCACATTTGGAGAGGGCACAAAATGCAAACTCCAGCGGCTCATCAGTTAGGCTAACACAGCGAGGGGCTCGTCTCGTCTTTTGGTTTTATCTCCTTTCAATCGGGAAAGGAGGTTTGGGGCTCCCGGGCGTGCAAAAGTCTTACCCCGCCAGAACGGCGGGGAACCAATCAAGAATAAAAACGCATTCAAAAATTGAAAAAGACAAAACACGCTCGGGAAAATATAAAAAATTATAAAAAAGACAGAAAACCTAAATAACCTCAAGTTCTAAAGCTGAGGCCTGATCGCACATGCCCAAAGCAACATCATTGGAAACCTCTTGGACATCCATCACATCCGGGTTTATCGGGGTGATCACACGCCGCTACGTCAACATCTTGATTGGGTGCATAAAACCGCCTGTCTGGACAGCTAATAATTTTTTGTTTATCCTTTGTGACGACGAATTTGGGATCAGTAGATGTCCATTCACAAAGTTCTACATTCGTCATAAATTTATATCGTAGGGAATTATAGTTAAAGTTTGTAAGTTTAGTCAAATAGTTGAATAGTACAAACTAAGGGATATAATGATGACCATCTATGACTGGAAAGTTATCTTCTTATTTTTCAAAAACAGAGCAAAAGTTATTGGACAACTTAAATACGCCTGAAAAAATACAAAATTTCATAGATAGTAAGATCAAATACGATCCAATCCGGGAAGACAGAAGCGTCAAAGATGTTTTAGAAGAAAGAAAGGCAGAGTGCTACAACGGCGCGCTTTTTGCAACAGCATGTTTATTAAACCAAAAAGTTAAAGCTTCAATTGTTGAAATTTTAGCGCGAAGAGATGAAGAGCATGTTCTTTGTGTGTATAAAAAGGGCGGAAAGTACGGTTCAATTGCCCAAAGTAAATTTCTGGGTCTTAAATCACGAAATCCGATATATACAACTGTTAGAGATTTGG
>MGGH01000006.1 GCA_001792305.1 Candidatus Woesebacteria bacterium RIFCSPHIGHO2_01_FULL_39_23 | reverse complement strand
GAAGCTCATAGTGCAAATAAAATGAGTTTGTCTTCAAACTAACATAATTTATCGCTTTATTGTACAATATAGGATATGAATGAGAGGTATTTTGGGTCTGAAAAAACAAGAAGCATCTTAGCTATGGGTTTTGGTGCAGTATTAGCAAGGTATAATAGAAATATTGATGACCCGAAATACATGTCTTCAGAGTCTATGGATTTTGATAAATGGGTAATGACTGAACTTGGTGAAGAACTGCTCAAAATGAGAAAGACGATGGGGTTCAATACTATGCTTGGCCCGCGAGAACAGCTTAGCAAAGCTTTAATTTAAATAATTTTGATTCCTGTTATTGTAAAGTCTTTAAGCAGCGCTTCGATCCCGGGTTCCTCATATGAATAAATCGGTTTTTCAAAAACCCTAGTTATCTTGATTGATATTGTTTTGGCTTTAATGATTTTTCCAATAGTTGTTTCAATATAAACCCATACATTCGGACTTATTCCCGAATCCTTATCGCCTCGTTTATAGAAAGGGTCAGCGGTGTAGTTACCACCATGCATTACACCCAAGTCATCACGAACGTCTTTGAATTCGAGCTTGTTTATTCGTTCACCACTTTGAAACCTACCGTCGATGACCAGGTATATGTGCATTCTGAATTTTTCGTATGAATCTCCCTCTATGGGCATCCATTGAAAAACTTTCGGGATACCAATTTCCCCTTCTATTTCCTGTTTATCAGCCCCCATGGTAGCAGTGAATTTGTTAATCCCAGTGCCGTCTGCGACAAAGATAGGCCCGATGGGCGAGAATAGCCAATCTTTACTGTCAAAGTCAAAATAGGAGACGACTTTAAAGTTAGTCACTTTTTCTTTATGGAAAACGCTCTCACTTTTTAGCTCTATGGGTATTGAAGCTGTGATTGCGATCTCGTTTATGCTTTCATAGGTTCTCGAGTAGGGAAAGGTAATTTCTGGCATTCCAACAGTTACTTCTTTTATTTCAAACTTAGACTCGGATACAGCTTTTTTAATTTTTTCCTCGCTGTAGACTGACTCTCTCCCGGCAGTCGCCCGTTTAAACCAATTACTAACTTTTGAATAGTTTTTATTTTTATAATTCTCGTAAAATTGTCTGGCTTTTTCTCTTAAATCCTGAGCAGATGAGTAAGAAGAGACTGTCCCTTCGACGACGATTTGATCAGTCGGATTTTGAGTGATTTTTGAGGATAATGTTCTGGTTTCTCGAATAGTTCCGTCTTTGTTAAAGATGTCCTGATAGGTAATTGTGCGAATTCCCGATTGACCTTTTTGTTTGGTGTAGCTAATCCCCAGGGGAAGAGAATTCGAGCTTTCTTTAACTACAGAATAATCTATTGTTTCGAGTCTCTCTCTGGTTTCTTTTTTTGCAGTGACACCGGTTTTGTCGGCAAGGAATGATCCTAGCGTAAAAATAATTACAATGGCAAACAGCAAACCGTAAATTTTCAGTGGTATTATGGAAATTATTTTCGAATAGACCTTTAATAAATGACCTATAAATGCGGGACGAATTTCGTATTCTTCCTCATTATCTTTACCGCCCTTTTGGTACTTAATGAGGCCGATTATCACAAAGACCGACCCTAAAATAGTTGTGTATATGCCGACCCCTGGACCCGCCAGGCTTGAGACACCAAATCCTGCAAGCATCGTAGTTAAAATGCTGGCAAAGCCCAAAATTCGGTTGAATATTCCAAGTAGATACAAGCAAAACAGAATACTGGCTGATGCAACGATAAGTTCCAGAAAGAAGAAAATTCTGTCCGATAACCTCTGGGTTAAAGTCAGACTCAGTACACTTATACCTATCCAGCCCAAGATTAATGTGTACTGCCCACCTGCCTGGAAGCCTGAAATCGATTCAGAAAATAGAAACGGTATGCCTATAACGAACCAGGGGAGAAATGCGCCGAGGATAATGCCGAAAAGTCCTCCAAAGACCCAGTTTGACCAATAAAATCTCCAATTCATTTTGTTTTTTCTTTAACTTCTCTTTCCATAATTACCTGTATAACGTTTTCCTTCTTGCCCAAAAGTGCCAGGGGTAGAAATAATGCTCCTTGGGGACAAAGACATCTGGTATTTCCGGATCAATTTAATTAGGATATCATTGATATACATGAGAAAACTTTATTTTCTAAATGTTATTTTAGCGCTTTTAGTTCTCTTTTTCACGAAAAACATTTCGGCACAATTTGGGGCAGCTCGTTACGAGTATATAATAGAAAATTTCGAAAGCAATATTGTCATTAACCAAGATACAACACTAACGGTAACGGAAAAAATCGAAGCCGTGTTTAATGTCCCTAAACACGGAATTTTTAGAATTATCCCAACTTACTATACCGCAAATGGGAGAAGCATTAACTCGAAACTAAATATCTTGTCCGTTACTGACGACAAAAACTTAAAAATTCCCTATGAAGTAAGCCGCTTAAAACAAAGTGTTCAAATTAAAATTGGCGACCCCGATAGAACAATCCGAGGATCGGCAGTTTATTTAATTAAGTACAAAGTAAGTAATGTTTTACAACGCTTCGAAACACATGATGAGCTTTACTGGAACGTCACAGGAACTGAATGGGACACTGTAATTAATAAGACTTCTGCCTTAGTCGAATCGCCTAACGCTAAGGTTATAAATATCGATTGCTTTGGCTGCAAAAATAGTTTTACCCAAAATACTGCGTCTTTTAACGTTATAGAACCCTTGAGCCTTAAGGGTGGATTAACGGTTGTAGTTGGCTTGGATAAAAATAACACGCTTCTTTTCCCAAGCCCATTTGAAAGTACTGTTGCAGCCGTTTTTGACAACTGGGGGTACTTGCTTTCCCCTGCCCCGCTTTTGCTGCTTTTTGTGGTTTGGTACAAAAAAGGACGGGATAAAAAGTACTTAGAGGGTAGCATCTATTACAAACCGGAAAAAGAAGAAGAAATTGATGTAGGCATTTTTAAACGTGAACACTTGCCTTTGGTGTATCACCCGATAGATGGACTTACCCCGTCCCAGGTAGGGACAATAATAGACGAAAAAATTGACATCCACGACGTTGTGGCAGAAATTGTGGAACTTGCCCGGCTTGGATTTATTAAAATAGTCAGGCTTGAAGAAAAAGGGTTTTTACACAAAAAGGCTGACTTTGAATTTATAAAACTGTCTCGCGACAGAGCTCCTTTGAGGGAGTACCAGAAGTACTTGCTTGATGAGATTTTCCGAAGCAATCTAGTGTTGAAGAGTATTCCCATTGCGGAAAAGAAATTTAAAGATTTACCTGATAAATTGAAAGCTGCCCAAAAAGGGCTAATCGAGAAAGAATACGTTTTGATGTCTGCTCTAAAGGACAATTTTTATACTAGTTTGGAATCTTTTAAAAAGAAAGTGTATGAGAGCCTGGTTGAGCAAGGCGTTTTTGACAGGAATCCTGAGACGGTTAGAGCATTTTGGTATGGTGTAAGCATTGTTTTGAATATTCTAGCCTTTATGGCGCTTTTGTTTTTTTCGGAGATAAGTGGAAATATTATTCCAATAATTTTTTTGGTTTTGACAATACCTATTGCTTTACTGCTTGCAAGGTCAATTCCTCGAAGAACCGCTTGGGGATATTCACTTTTTAGGCAGATAACGGGATTGCGGTACTTTTTGGACATAGGAAGATGGAGACACGAAATTCATGAGAAACATTTATTTTTGGAAGAAGTTTTTCCCTTGGCAATTTCTTTAGGTGTGGTGACAAAGCTCGCCTCGGACATGAAAGATCTTTCAATCGCGCCACCTTCTTATTTTGAAAGCGTGGGTTTGGTTAATTTCTACGTTTGGTATGCTGGATTTGAGTCAAGTTTTTCAAATACTTTGGTTTCGTCCCCGGGTGGCAAATGGTCAGGGTCCGGGAGCTGGTCCGGTGGGTCTGGTTTTGGAGGGGGAGGCGGAGGCGGCGGCTTCGGCGGCGGTGGAGGGGGAAGTTGGTAACTACTGGCCGTAATTTATTCGAAGAAGGTTGATTATGTCCATTGCGTTGCCGTGGAATTTCCACATAAGAACAGACGGCGAATCGAGAGGGTTTAGGTGTGTATGAGTTTTATTCATTGGAATTGTGTATTTGTCACCTGGCATAAGTTTCTTTTCCATAATGACAGATGTTTCTTCATAAATTCGAATAATACTTTCGCCCCTCAATTGCTCCAGTTCTTCAAAGATCGGTTTGTTGTGGCCTGAAATTTCCTGGCCCGGGTCAAGGGAAAGTAAACCTTCCGAAGTACCGGCACTAGTTTGCTTTATAAACACTTTCCCCTGCGGGATTCTAATTATCTCCAGCACTTTGATAATTTTAGCACCTTCTGTCATCATTAATCTATGCCTAGTAATATTGATTCTCCTATTGCTTATTTCTGTGCAGAATTTGCGATAGACTCCAAAATTCCGACCTACGCTGGGGGTCTGGGTGTGCTTGCAGGGGATCTTATGAAAGGAGCCGCCGAAGTTGACTTTCCATTAATTGGAATAGGCCTTTTATACAAGGGTAAGTACTTTAACCAAAAAATTACTGAAGAAGGCTTACAGGTTGAGGAGAACGCGGGATATGACCCCGAAACTTCACTAACACTTAGGCGAGTTACCGTAAAAGGTAAACCACTGAATATCGAAATAGAGCTTGACGAAAAATTTTATGTTACAGCCTATCAGATAAGACTTGGGGAGAGGACTCTACTCTATTTACTCACAACCGACATAGAGGAAAACTCGGATGTTTGGAGGGTTGCACTTGATTCTGATTACTGCTGCGGGGCTGACGTGGAACTTCGACAGCAAATGATTTTGGGCCTTGGAGGTGTGAGACTTTTGAAATCTATCGGAGTAAATCCATCTTTTTACCACTTTAACGAAGGTCGGCCGTGCTTTGCAGCTTGGGAAATAGCAAAACTTTTGATGATCGATCTAAAGATAAACTTTGAGGCAGCACTTCTTGCAGCCAAGCAAAAAATCGTCTACACAAATCATACGCTTCAAGAATCTGGAAATCTTATTTACGACCTTGATTTGGTTAAAAGCTATGCCGAAAAATATTCGAGATTCGTAAAAGTAAAACCAGAAATTTTAATAAAAGACGGTGTCGAAGAAGATAAAAAAGGATTTGGGATAACGAGGTTTGCCCTGTCGGTGAGTAAAAAAGCATCAGCAGTGAGCAAGCTCCACTTCGAATTTTGCAAAGACTATTGGAAGGAATTTGATTGGACCTATGTGACAAATGGGGTGCACTTTGGCACTTGGCAAAGAGAAAAGTTCAGAGGGGGCAGTATTGGAGACGCGGAAATTTGGGATTATCATGCCAAACTTAAGGACAGCTTGCTTCGCGAAGTGATTGAGCGAACAGGTTACGGTTATGACACAAAAAAATTAGTTATTGGCTGGGCTAGAAGAATTGCCGATTATAAAAGGTTTGAGGGGATTTTTGAGAACGTAGAAAGGCTTAAACAAATAATTAAAAATGATGGAAGGCCTATCCAGATACTAATGGCTGGCAAGGCACACGTAGGAGATAGATATGGAATTGAATCGATTCGCAGAATAATTGAACTAATGAAAGGAGAACTTTCCGGAAATGCGATTTTTGTACCGAATTATGATCTTGAGCTTGCGCGAAAAATGGTAGCAGGTGTTGACGTCTGGTTAAACACTCCGGTTGTAGGTAAAGAAGCTTGTGGAACTTCTGGGATGAAAGCGCTTGCTAATGGTGTAATTAATTTAACTACCAATGACGGTTGGGTATCAGAAGTCGACTTAACAAGTTGTGGTTGGATAATAGATGATAATAATTTATCGGGGAGTTTTTGCGATATTGTCGAAAGGGAGATTGGACAAATCTTTTTTGAAAGAGACAAGGATGGTTTACCTCTTAACTGGATTAATCGTATGCGAAAATCAATCGAACTTTCAAAAAGATTTGATATCCGTGAAGTTCTTAACCAATATAAGCAAAAACTTTACCTTTAACCTACTTGTCCGTAACCTCTCCTGTCGTTACATTTATTACAGATGAGCCGGTATAGCTTGGGTTTTCTCCCTTCGGGTCAAATGCCGTAAAGTTTGAAACTATAATGCTATCGTCTTGGCTCCACTCGGGGATTTCATAAAAGCGAATATATTCTCCACCAACGATCCTGGTTAGGTTTTTCACTTCTTTATTCTCCACATTAAACAAAAATACGTCGACAGGTGAAACGTCTGATACAAAGTTGTTGAAGGCGATTTTTTTACTGTCATGGGACCAGACACAGTTTGGACTTCCAGCAATTTGAAATGGTGACTTTCCAGAAACTCCCGAATAATATAAAAATACAGCTGAGGAGTTAGTGTTTCCAATGAAACACATAAGAGTTCCGTCGGGGGAGATTTTTACATCTTTAAAGCCAGTAATGCCAACGGATTTAAATGTGTCTTTAGGAACAAGAACTGCTTTTACTCCATTTTTGTCTAAACGGATAATGCTTCCATTATCGACTCTAATATCCCCCGCGATTCTATTGGGTGCATTCTCCTGGTCAATAAATTTAAATGATGAAATAACCCTCTGGGATATCTCTGTATATTCAAAGTCCCCCTCGACGTTTCTAACAGACGTAAGTATCAATTCATAGATGTATCCTTTATGCTCAACTGAGATAAAGCTTCCAGTGTCGTAACCTCTCACGCCATCAAGGAAGGACTCCGAAATATTATCATTGCCAATTTGGGAGAGGTTGTTTTTATACTTATCAAACTCGTCCTTGTTGGTAACCGGCGTAACTGCGACTGCAAAATAGGATGATGCTAAAGTGAAACTATCCGGAAGCTTTTTGGGATCAAAAGCGACCACTGTCTTTCCAGTTATACGATTTTTTGGCATATATTCTTTTTGGTTCCATCCCGACGGGACGCTGGTTTGGAAATTTAATCTTTGGTTTGTGTAAGTTTCCCAAGAAAAAACTTTTGGTTCGCTTATTACCTCTTCCTGGGGTATTTCTTTTTGCCCGCCGTTTTTAGAATCTTTGGTATTTATAATTTCTGTTACTGTCCGTGCTAAAAATGGCACAATAATTCGAATTAACAAATATCCGACAGCGAAACTTAAAAAAATTATTACGATTTTTTTTGGAAGCCTTGGCATTTTAATATTTTGCAAAGCTAGCTTTGGAGGAAGCGGCACAGCACTTTTTTGAACAATATTAGTTGAGTCTTTAATTAGACTGCTTGCGTTTAATTTTGTTAAGAAGTTTTTAAGTTTACTTGGGATGCTGTTTAAAAAGTCAATCAAAAGTTTCATTGCAATTTAATTCTAGCAGAATTAATATTTAAAGTAATGGATTTTGTAAATCTAGTCCTTCACTTTGTTGTTCCTCGCCCTTCAAACAATCACAAGGCGGGGTTTCTTCATTCTCCGGTAATTATGATTATCATATTTTCCCTTTTTGTGTACCAGTTAATACTTACGAGTGTGCCGTCAGTTTTGCCGAGGGTATTGGGATTTGCTTCAAGTATACCGGTTGAAGAGGTAATCAAACTAACTAACCAAAAAAGGGTTGAAGCAGGACTCACTCCCTTGAACACGAACCCAATATTGCAAGAGGCAGCCCAGGCGAAGGCTGCCGATATGCTCGCTCACGACTATTGGGCCCACGTTTCCCCCGGTGGGGTTACACCTTGGGATTTTTTTAGAAACTTCGGTTATACATATCGCTTTGCAGGAGAGAATTTGGCAAGAGATTTTGCCAACCCTTCTTCTGTGGTTGACGCTTGGATGGCGTCACAGTCGCATAAAGAGAATATAATGTCACCCAAATATGAAGAAATTGGAGTCGCTGTTGTTGAGGGAGATTTAGAAGGAGTAGATACGACTTTGGTTGTCCAATTTTTCGGGTCCCGGGGAGCAAAAGTGGCCCAAGCAGAGGAGGTTGTGAGAGAGAGGGGGGTTAAACCCGAACCGCAAATCGAGGGGCAGTATTTAGCTTCTGCCCCGATACTTTCTCCACTTGATTCAACAAAGGGTTTATCGGCAGCTGTTTTAGGGCTTTTACTTGGAGTGTTTTTGGTTGACGAAATCATTGTTTACAGAAAGAAAATATTTAGAGTAAGCGGGAGGGGAGTTGCTCACATGTCATTTTTGGGAATGATACTTTTAGTGGTTTTAATAATTAAATCAGGGCAAATACTATGAGAAAATTTGCAAAACACCTCCCGCACTATTTCAGTTTATTTGGGTTGCTTCTGGCCGGGATTTTGGGGTTTGCGATTTTTTCGTATGACCGGATTTTTCAAATTTATACAGCTGTAGCCGTAGCATCTGCTTATATAGTTTGGGGGGCTTTCCACCACGCCCTTCATAAAGATTTGTATTTGGAGGTAATTATCGAATACGTCGTGATTTCAAGTTTGGGTCTAATTATAGTATTGTCACTGATACTTCGCGTATAAACTCCACTTACTCGAGTTTGCAACTCTCGCAAGTGATTTTGATCCCCCATTTTGCTGTTTTTAGTTACAAATTAAAGTAAAATGGGTATAATATAGCCACAGATGACGGAAAATAGCTTATTTTTTAGCCCCACCAAAGGTGAACTGACCCAGATAGAGATGATCTCGGAGATTAAGTCTTTTGTTCAAAAAGACCCTGGAAGTTTTTACCGACTTGTAATTGGTACAGACTCACAGGCTAAACAACTTAATGGAGTGGCAGAGATTCTGTTTGTTTCTGCAATTGTAATTCACAGAATCGGCCGTGGAGGTAGATATTTTTGGCAAAAAAAGGTAATCAAGAAAAAGCCAATTCTTCGCGACAAAATTTATACAGAGACCTTGATGTCATTGGAGATTGCGAGGGATCTTGTACCAGATCTTCGTGAAGCGGTTTCTCCTGCAAAATACGACCTGGAGATTCACATTGATGTGGGGCCACTAGGGCCTACTCGGGAAATGATAAAAGAAGTGGTGGGAATGGTTACGGGCAACGGCTTTACCGCTCGTACCAAACCCGACTCCTGGGGAGCAAGTTCCGTTGCCGACAAACATACATAGATAAATACATGAAAGCGATTATTCCCACAGGTGGCAGAGGTACGAGAATGCAACCTTTAACCTTTTCCACCAATAAACACTTTATACCAATTGCTAACAAACCACTTATTTTTTATCCCATTGAAGCTATCGCTGAGGTCGGAATAAAAAATGTTTTAATTACCTATAACTTAGGCTGGCTGGATGCAGTAAAAAATTTGTTGGGTGACGGTTCGAAATGGGGTTTAAAATTTAAATACGTTTTACAGAAAGAGCCGAAGGGTTTAGCAAATGTAGTTGAGGTATGTGAGGATGAATTACACGGTGAAGAATTTGTCTTTCACCTGGGAGATAACATTTTTACCGAAGGAATAGTTGATTTGTATAAATATTTTATGAAAGAGAAACCTAACGGTCTTGTGGCAATGGTCGAGCATCCTGAGAACTGGCGGCTCGGCGTGCCTTATTTTGACAAAGGTGGGAACTTATTAAAAATAGTAGAAAAACCCAAAAATCCGCCTCATAAATTCGCAATGCCAGGTATTTATTTTGCTGACTCGAATTTTTTTAAAACATTTAGAGGTAAGGATAAAGTAAAGCCTTCGTCAAGAGGTGAATATGAGATTCCCGATCCCTTTACTTGGATGATTAATCACGGGTATAAAGTTTTAGTAAAGGAATACAAAGGAAAATGGCTCGACCCGGGAAAGTTCGGCGATTGGATAGCCTCTAACAAGTATTTACTGGAACACAAACTAGAGGGCGAAATACTAAGCAAAGTTGACAAAACGTCTAAGATAAAAGGGAAAGTTGTTATTGGCAATGGTTGCAAAATAACGAAAAGTTTTTTGAAAGGTCCTTTAATAATCGGGGATAACGTAGTAATTAGTAAAT
>MGGH01000005.1 GCA_001792305.1 Candidatus Woesebacteria bacterium RIFCSPHIGHO2_01_FULL_39_23 | reverse complement strand
ATTTTACGATTCCGCAAAGTCTGATTGAGTCCGAGATCGATAAACTTGTTGAAAAAGAATCCAAAGAACTTGAGGTTCCGGGATTTAGGAAAGGAAAAGCACCAAAACATATTGTCCGAAAAAATCTTTCCGAAGACAAACTCTTGAGCCAAGCGCTCTCCAATATCCTTCCAAATGCTTTTTACAGTGTAATAAAAGAGCACAACATCAAGGTAGTTATGTACCCCAAATTTGAAGTAGTTGGTAAAAAAGACAGCGTCATTGAAGTAAAGGCTGTAACATGCGAAGCGCCAGAAATACAATTAGGAGATTATAAAGATCTGATAAGGAACAGTAAAAAGGCAGATATTTGGGTACCCGGGAAAGACAGAACAAAGAAAGAACCTACCCGCGAACAAAAAGAGTCGCAGGTTATAAGAATTCTCCTTGAAAAATACAAAGACATACAAGTCCCCAGAGTTCTCCTTGAAGAAGAAGTAAACATTAAACTTTCCGCACTTCTTTCTCGCCTTGAAAAACTGGGGCTTACTCTTGAGGGATACCTACAGTCAATCGGAAAAACGGCTGAAAGTTTAAGAAATGAATATCTGGAGTCTGTTAAAAGCTCAATAATACTCGATTTTATTCTATCTGAAATTGCACTAAAAGAAGACATAAAAATTGACTCCAGCGAGGCTAAAGAGTTTTTTAAATCCGTTAATCCTGAAGTAGTGGACAAACCTGAAGAGAAGCAGTTAACCGGTATAATACAAATTCTCAAAAAGAGAAAGGCACTTGAAAAATTAAGTTCCTTGTTGTAAAATTCCACCAAATGTTATAGGATATTTGTATGAATTTCCAAAACAAACCAAACAACAAAAAAATTGCGAGCCGTAATGTGCTTGAGAGCTTAAAAGACATAGGAACTGGGAGTGTGAATTCATTTAAAAAGGACCTTTTGGGGGGCATGTCTTCTGATTTTATGGACCAAGTATTTGGACAAGGTTACGGCAAAAAATACTCCGGAGAAATTATACCGGGCGAGTCTTTGGAATTTTCGCAAGTGTTGTCGGGAAAAAGGCAGGAGCAAGAAAGACTGGCAAGCCAAGTTCACCTCGAGCGTACCCTTATCGAAGAAGAAAAAATACTACTTGAGAAAAAAGGTAGAGAGCTTCAGATACAACTTCATGTACTAAAACAGGAAGTTGAAAATTTGGCTACAACTACTGAAGGTTTATCAAAAGAGCTTAAAATAGCCACCATGCAAGTTCCTGTCGAGCCTGGAGTATATCATGTGGTTTTTTTTGAAAAGTTAATCGAGTTTTTGAAAAGTTTCAGGAAAAAAGTCGAAAAAGCTGCAGTTTGGCTTCACGCAGTAAATAAACGTGCAAATAAAAAGAACTTCTGGAGTCTTTATAAATCTCAAGGAAGCAAGTTCTTTTTATCGGGAGAACACTACAGCCAGAGGTCGGCAGGCTAGCTTCGATTGATTATCTCTCTACGATTTAGTAAAATTTATGCCATTGGGCGGTTAACTCAGTGGCAGAGTGTTTACTTGACGTGTAAAAAGTCGGGGGTTCGAATCCCTCACCGCCCACCAGTCTACACAAGGGCCTGTAGCTCAATGGCTAGAGCACTTGGCTGGCAGTCAAGGGGTTGGGGGTTCAAATCCCCCCGGGTCCACAAGATTTGTGACAATTGCCGGTGAGCGGGAAGTACAGAATTTAGTTGAATCGTGTCGTAGAAGTTTTTGGAGATAACGAAAAAATAGTTCCTCTTATGGAATTAGCTTTATTAGTAGCTTCGGGAATTCCCGAAGAATAAACTACAACTATATATTTGACAAAAAGTGTTTCAGGCAATATCATACATACAACACTATGAACTTTGTAACAACCACTACTACTTTAACCCAATAGGGGAGGTAGATTAGTGGTTTTTTATACCTCCTCAACAGGGAGGTTTTTTAGTATTATAAAAGTATGAATTTAGATAACTTAAGACATTCTTGCGCACATTTGTTGGCGCATTCTGTGAAGCTGCTCTACCCAGGTGCTCTCAATGCTATAGGGCCTGCAATTGAAAACGGATTTTATCAGGACTTTGATATGGGTAAATGGAAAATCTCTGAAGAGGAACTTCCCAAGATCGAAGCAAAAATGCGACAAATTTTGCCAACCTGGGAAAAATTTACGTTCAATGAAGTCTCTCTTGCAGAAGCTAAAAGGGTCTTTCGGGACAACAAATATAAAGTAGAGATGGCAACGGAATTCGCCAAAGGCGGCAAAAAACTCATGACCAATAATCCGGGTGACTTCCTTGATCTTTGCAAAATGGGCCACGTTGAAAACCCCTCAAAGGAACTCACCCATTTCAAGCTGCTTTCGGTAGCCGGGGCCTACTGGCGCGGCAGCGAAAAAAACAAAATGCTTACCCGCATCTACGGCACCTGCTGGCCTACTGAGAAAGAGCTAAACGACTACTTGAAACAACTTGAAGAATCCAAAAAAAGAGATCATCGTAAGCTTGGAAAAGAACTCGATCTTTTTTCAATAAATCAGTTAACTGGCCCCGGATTAATACTGTGGCACCCAAAACTGTCCACCGTAAGAAACATTGTGGAGTCTTATTGGAAAAAGGAACATTCCAATGAAAATTATAAGTTAGTCTATACCCCGCATATTGCCAGTATGGATATGTTTGTAACCTCACGACATTACAATAAGTATATTAATTCAATGTTTCCAGCGATGCTTCATCAATACATCGAAGGTGAAAGTGCACCTGATTACCTAGTGGACGAACAACTTAAACCTATGAATTGTCCTAATCATATTCAAATTTATAAAGACAGACCACGAAGCTATCGCGAATTACCCTTTCGAATGGGTGAGTTGGGTACTGTTTACCGCTACGAACGAGCTGGAACGTTACACGGAATGATACGCGTTAGGGGTTTCACTCAAGATGATTCTCATATATTCTGTACACCAGGGCAGGTAATTGATGAGGTAAGAGGGGTTATTAAACTCACCAGAAAAATGTATGAAGTTTTCGGTTTCACAGATTATCAAGTTTATATAGCCACAAGACCTGAAAAGTATCTGGGTACACTTGAGATGTGGAATTTTGCTGAAAATTCGCTCAAAAAGGCGGCAGAACTCGAGAGTTTGTCATACAAAATTGATGAGGGTGAAGGAGTTTTTTACGGACCTAAAATTGATTCTAAAGTAAAAGACTCACTTGGCCGAGAGTGGCAGCTAGGTACTATACAATTTGACTTCAACCAGCCATCATATGCCGAAAGCACAAAAGAAGATTTGGAGGAATTTTGGGCAATGAAAACTTTTAAAGACAAATTCAAAACAAAAGAAAATTTATGGAAATATCTTAAAAATCTGGGAAGGGGATTTGATGTTCAATATGTAGACAAAAAAGGCGAAAAGAAACAGGCTGTTATGATTCATAGAACAATATTGGGATCTATGGAGAGATTTTTTGGAGTACTTATTGAACACTTTGCGGGGGCTTTCCCTATTTGGCTTGCGCCTGTTCAGGCCAAAGTTCTTCCGATTACAGACAGAAACTTAAGGTATGCACAAGATGTATATAAAAAGTTAGGGAACAGGGGAATCAGGACTGAATTAGATGATAGAAATGAAACACTGCAGTCAAAAATCCGTGACGCCGAAAAAGAAAAAGTACCATACATGTTAATAGTTGGTGACAAAGAAGAAAGCAAAAACCAAGTTGCCGTGCGTCTTCGAAATGGCAAAGACCTGGGTCAATATTCCTTGGCCGAGGCAATTTCTGAAATAAAGAATAAAATTGAAAATAAGATAGTTGATTAAGGCTGCTTTCTTGTGTAAAATACAATAGAGTTACATTTCATATCAAGCTTTGAACAAACCTTTTTGGAAACTTAACGAGAATATTAGAGCGAGCAGTGTAAGGCTTATTGGGTCAAGTGGAAAACAAATAGGAATTGTTTCTATCTCCGATGCATTAGTTAAGGCAAAAGATGAGAAACTTGACCTAGTTGAAATTGCACCAGGTGCAAAACCTCCTGTTGTCAAAATTGTGGATTTTGGAAAATTTAAGTACAGCCAAGAAAAAAAATTTAAAAAGGAAAGCAAGAAAGCAAAACCTGCTGAACTTAAAGAAATACGCTTTTCACCTTTTATAGGGGATGCGGATTTTGAAGTAAGGAAAAACCGTGTAAGGGAATTTCTCGACCTTGGGCACAAAGTAAAAATAGCTGTAGTTTTCAAAGGTAGATACATGGCTAAAACGAATTTTGGCTACAAGCTTATTGAAAAATTAATAAATGGATTTAAAGAAAGAATCGTTGTAGATATGGAGCCAAAAATGTTAGGGCGTCACTTATCTGCTATAATTTCACCTGTAAAAAAGAAAAGGGGCGAAATAAAAAATGCCGAAACAGAAAACAAGAAAATCGATAGCTAGACGCTTTAAAATCACGCCTAAAGGAAAAGTCTTGCGGAGACAGTCTTTCCGAAGACACCTTAAAGCGGGTAAGTCAAAAAGCAGACTTAAAAATCTTAAAAGGGTTGTTGAAATAAAGGGTTTTTATGCCAAAAAAATTAAAAAGGCACTAGGTTTTTAACATGACAAGAGTTAAAAGTATAGAGACTAAACATAAAAAAATAAGAGAGATGGCAAAGGGCTTCAAGCATGCCAAAAGAAGAAGATTTGGCGCCGCCAAAGAAGCAGTGCTTCACGCTGGCCAATATTCATATATTGGTAGAAGATTAAGAAAGCGAGATTTAAGAAAACTTTGGATCACACGTCTTAATGCAGCTGTCCGACAAAACGGGATTAGCTACTCCAAGTTTATCGCAGGTCTAAAAAGCAATAAAATCGCCCTCGACCGCAAAATCTTAGCCGACATTGCAGTGGCCGACCCTGATACTTTTAAAGAAATTGTCTCTAGAGTATACTCCTCTAACTCGAGTTCTAAACTCTCGTGAGAGTTTATGATCCCCAATTTTACTATTTTACTGTTCAAATAGCAGTAAAATTGGTATAAAATAACTTCAAGAGTGCGTGAAGAGATAATTAATATTAAAAATCTTGCAATAGGAAGAATTACTGATGTCACCGATACCCACGAGCTTGAGTCGATCAGAATAGAATATCTTGGTAGAAAAGGAAAAATTAATGAGCTCCTAAAATCTATTGAAAAGGTTCCAATAGAAGAGCGAAAAGAAATAGGCAGACTGATAAACGAAACTAAACAAACTATCAAAATCGTTATAGAGAATAAGCTCGCAAATTCTAAACCTAAAACAAAAACCAGTTTCGACCCAACAATTCCGGGAATTAAACCCAAACTCGGACATCTTCACCCAACTACCATTGTCATAAACGAAATGTTTGAAATATTTAAACATTTGGGCTTTTCAATTATGGAAGGTCCTGAAATTGAAACCGACCAATATAACTTCGAGAAATTAAATTTACCCAAAGACCACCCGGCAAGAAGCCTTCAGGATGTTCTTTATATAGAAGAACCCGAGGTACTGCTTCGAAGCCATACTTCATCAGTAGAATCTCGAGCTCTTGAAAACCTGAAGCCACCTTTCCGAATTGCTGTTGCCGGCAAATCATTCAGATATGAAAAGGTCAACGCAAGCAACAATGTAATGTTTTACCAATTTCAAGGAGTCGCATTGCAAAAGGGTATTTCAATGGCTGATCTTAAAGGAACTCTTTACTATTTTGTGAAATCTTTTTTTGGAAAGCATAGAAAGATCAGATTTAGATGTAAGTATTATCCTGAAGTTGAGCCTGGCGGAGGTCTGGATGTCGATTGCCCATTTTGCAAACAATTAGGCTGTGCTGTCTGCAAGGGACGAGGATGGCTAGAAATCTTAGGCTGCGGAATGATTCATCCGAATATATTAAAGAATTTTGGCCATAGCCCAAAAAAGATAACGGGGTTCGCATTTGGGATGGGCCTAGACAGGATTGTCATGGACAAATTTAAAATTAAAGATATTAGAAGTTTGTATAACGGCGATATTAAATATTAAATTATGAAAATACCACTTAAATGGCTTAATAAGTATGTAAAATTGCCAAGCAAGACATCTGTTTTAACCGAAGCGTTAACATTAGCTGGTCACATGCTAGACAAAACGGAAAAAGTAAACGGTGACGATGTGGTTGATTTGGAACTTAGAGGAAATAGAGCAGACTGCTACTGCCTAATCGGAATTGCCAGAGAAGTATCCGCATTATTTGACACACCAGTTAAGCTACCTGAAAGTTATAAATCTCTACTAAAAAAAAGTAATTTAAAAGAGGTTAGCTTGCAAATTAATTCTTCTTTTGTCAACAGAGCCATGATGGTTGTAATTAAAAATGTACAAATAAAACAGTCTCCTGATTGGCTCAAGAAGCCCATTCAGGCATACGGCATTGACTCGATAAATAACATCGTGGATCTGACAAATTTTGTAATGCTTGAAACGGGGCAGCCAATGCATGCGTTCGATTTAGACAAAATAGGCAACCACCTTGAAATACGAAAAGCAGTCGAAAATGAGAAAGTCACAACATTTCTAGGTAAAACTGTAACCCTAAACAAAGAAGATTTGGTCTGGGCAAATAAAAGGGAGGTCCTCTCCATTGCTGGCTCAATTGGGGAAAAGTACCACTCAATTTCCGAAAGTACAAAAAACGTACTCCTTGAAGCCGCCAGCTACGACAGAGCAAACATCAGACGCACAATCTACAGACACAATTTATTAACGGACGCCGGATTAAGACATGAAAAAGAACTTGACCCCAACATTGTCGAGAAAGGAGTTTACAGGTTTCTATACTTAGTTGATAAAAATAACTGGGGACAAATAGATCCACATGTTTTTGACTATTATCCAAAACCGGTTAAGCCCTGGACGGTTAATTTAAATTATGATTATCTTGAAACTCTTGGCGGGTTAAAACTCGACACTAACAAAGTTAAAAATATCCTAAATAGGCTGAGTTTCAAAATTAAAAAAGAAAGTAATAACGGTTTGGAAGTAATTTGCCCAACATTTCGAACAGACGTCACTTTAGAGGAAGATTTAATCGAAGAGATATTAAGGATTGAAGGTTACGACAACATCCCAACCAGAACGCTTTCCTTGGAAATTCCCTCTTATGTAACACCTGAATACATAAGTCAAGAACAAGAGCTAAAGTTAGCCGCTACGGAAGTTGGGTTAGATGAGATAATTACTTCGTCATTCGTAAACGAGAAATACCAGGAGTTTAATAAAAATATGGAACATCCCAATGCATCTCCTGTCAAAATCGTAAATCGACCCTCTCAAGACACAGAAATATTAAGAACTACACTTTTAGCTAACTTGCTCGAAGTTACCCAAAAAGTAATTAACGAAAGAGGCACGGCAGCCCAATTTTTTGAAATCGGTAAGATCTATTTCAAGCAAAAAACTCACTACGAAGAAAAAAGGAAACTCGGGCTCATTTCCTGGAGTAAAGACAGTGAAGTATTTGCCAAATTCAAAGGACTGTTGGAATCGCTTCTAACCAAAACTAATATTGAGAACTTAACTTTTGACAATCAACAAATCAACAATCCCAAACTTATTAACACATATAGTATCTCGCTGGAAAAAACAATTTTTGGTCTTGGAGGGGAATTTGGAAATATCTTTTACTGCGAAATAGATCTTGATTTGCTCCTTGGAAAGGCCCAAAACCCAACTGCTCAACTTTGGCCAAATTTTCCACCTCAAATAGAAGACATAACCTTGTCAGTCCGCACTAATACAAAAGTTGGAGATGTTTTATCGTTAATTAAAAATACTAAATATGTAGCTGATGTACAATTGATTGACACATATGAAGGTTATTACACATTTAGAATCTGGTATCAGCATCCAAGTAAAACATTAACCGATAAGGAAGTCGAAAAATCTCGAAAGTCTTTACTTCATTTAATTAAACAAAGGTTTAGAGCCATTATAAAAGAATAATTAGGTAGTTGGCGTGGGAGATGGGGAAAGATTAGACGTAGGAGATGGTGTAGCTGTGGCATCCCAAGGAACCCCAACTCCTACTTTAATCTTTCTGTCAGACACATTCCCTTTTTCGTCGCGGGCGAGAGCTCTTAGTTCGTGGGTACCTTTTTCTAGGGTTAAATCATATTCAAAAGGCAGACCGTCAAAGCTTCTTACTTTAAATCCATCCACTTCGAATTCTACTAAAGTAATTTTATAACTTGAGTCAGCGGTTACTTTCATTTTGAAAGTCCCAGGTAAATTTGAATCTAAGTCATGAGGACTCATAAAATCTACGTTTACAGGATTTTCAATCCCGCAATAGTCACTCGGTGGATGGTACTTAGGATCCGGTTGAGTATTTAACCAATTAAGTATTCCTTCCTGCCACCTATTTGGCTGTCCTGGGGCAGCAGTCGGATCTTCCTCTTTAAATATATAAAATTCTTTTTCTTCGAAGTCCCCCCTTGCAATGTCTGATGGCGTTGCAAGCTTTCCGTCAGCCTTACAGACTTTGAGCTTAACGTGAACTTGGTCATCAACCGGTTCCGTTCCCTTTATAAATATTTCAGTCCTCGAGGGAAAACCGTCATGAGCCCGGTATCCAGATAAGATATCCACACTAACAGTCACAATTGAGCTTGGCGCGTCTGTCGTCTTATTTTGCTTAGCCTCCAAAGCATTAAGAAGTATTCTTCTCCAAATAGGCGAAGCCCCAGACACGCCTGAGGCTACTTGCTTCATATGGCTGTTGTCATTGTTACCAACCCAAACTCCAACCATTACCGAAGGGTTTCCACCTAGAGTCCAATTGTCTCTTTTATCATTAGTCGTACCGGTTTTAACAGCTATCTTCCGGCCGGCAATATTAAGAAGTGAATTTGTGCCAAATATAGCTGAACGTGCATCATTATCGGATAAAATATCGGCGATTATATATGCTTCCTCGGGAGACATCACTTGTCGACCAGTTTTAGGATCATTTTCTTCCAATATTTTTCCGGTGCCATCTTCAACTTTTAGTATTGTAACAGGATCTGTTCTTCTACCTTCATTTACAAAAGCGTTATAAGCGTTGGTCAACTCAAGTAATTTAACTTCGCCTCCACCCAAAGTAAGGGACAAACCCACGCGACTTAGCGTGTCGTTTGTAGGCTCAAGAGTTGATATTCCCAAGTCATATGCAGTCTCAAGAACATTTTTAATACCCACCATAGCAAGCATTTTAACAGCTGGCATATTAATAGAATTTGCCAGAGCGTATCGCACTTGCACAGGACCTCTATATTTACCGTCATAATTTACTGGATTATAGTCGGGTTGATTTACTCCACCCGGAAAAGTAGTGGGCACGTCCATAATCAACGTCGACGCCGTATAACCTTTTTTAAGACCAGTCACGTATGTAACAGGCTTAATTGCAGATCCAGGTTGGCGAAGGGACAAAGTTACATTAACTTGTCCATCGTAATCCGAAGCAGAGAAATCTTTAGATCCAACCATAGCCAGAATTTCGCCTGTCTGTGGGTCAGACACAATTGCTGCTCCGTTGGTTATATTTAAACTCTCAACTTTTTCTATCTCTTCGGCAACCACCTGTTGAGCTGCTTCTTGTAAACTTAAGTCTAATGTAGTTGTAACCTTTAACCCTCCCGACTCAACAACCGACTCTCCAAATCTATCTTCCAATTCTCTCTGTACGTATTGCACAAAGTGAGGAGCTTTAAATGATGCACTCCTTGGATTTATCTTTACCTCCGAAAGACTTTTTTTGGCCTCTTCCTCTTGGTCAACTCTTATATGACCGTCTTCTTTAAGCCTTCGAAGAACCGATTCGGCTCTACTAACATAAGCGCCACTTTCTCCTGTGTAGGGAGAATAATAGGAAGGCCTTTGAGGAAGCCCAGCTAGAATCGCTGCTTCAGCAAGGTTTAAATCTCTAGCGCTTTTGCCAAAATATGTTTCTGCGGCCGCTTCTATGCCAAATGCTGTACCACCATAGGGCATCTCATTCAAATAAAGCTCCAAGATCTCATCTTTTGAATATCTCTGCTCAACCTGCACAGTTAGGACGAATTCTTTAATTTTGCGTAAAATTGTTCTTTCGGGAGATAGAAGCACATTTTTAACAAGTTGCTGAGTCAGTGTCGAGCCACCCTGAAGTTTGCCACGGAAAATTATGTTAAAAATTGCCCTGGCATAACCAGTCGGATCAAAACCTTGATGTTGATAGAAATTTTTGTCTTCAATTGAAATGGTGGCTTTTTTAGCCCAGTCAGAAACTTGATCTAGGTTAACTTTTGTCCTTTTCTGATCGGTAAAAATGTCATATAGTATCTTACCGTTTCTATCAAGTATTTTAGTCGAAAAACCAATCCTTCGTACGATTTGATCAGGTGGGGGTAAAGTAAAGGAAAATACTGTAATAATCACAAAAAAACCAACCAAGCCAACAACTACACTTAAGAATATAAACTTCGCAATAGTTAAAAGCTTTGTAGATTTAGTTTTACCTTTATAATCTAACAGGTGTTGTTGATACTTATACCTTTTCACTTTTTTCCATCTAACCATTGAATAATTTTACAAAATGGCTTAATCAATAACAAATTTTGACGATTATATCTTTAAGGTTTAGAATCAAAAGTAATATGGATAAGCAAAGCTTGTCCATAAACTCTGTTTATGAATAAAATTGATGACCTCTTAACTCGCGGCGTTGAGGAGGTATTGCCATCAAAAGCGAGGCTAGCAAAACTGATGAAAGAGAAGAGAATTACTCTTTATCAAGGTTTTGATCCTTCAATGCCATCTCTTCATCTTGGAAACCTTGTGGGTGTTATGAAATTAAGACAGTTTCAGAAGCTTGGCCACAAGGTAATTTTCCTAGTCGGGGATTTTACTGGAATGATAGGGGATCCGACAGACAAATTGGCAGTAAGAAAACAACTAACCAGGGAAAAGGTTTTGGAAAATGCAAAAAATTGGAAAAACCAAATCAAAAATCTTTTAACCTTTGACGGAGATAATCCAGTCGAGATTAAGTTTAACTCAGAGTGGAATGACAAAATTTCCTTCAAAGATCTAATAGACATTACCTCGAACTTTACAGTTCAACAAATGATAGAACGAGATATGTTCCAAGCAAGAATCAAGGTTGGTAAACCAATTTTCTTGCATGAGTTTTTATATCCTGTGGCGCAGGGTTACGACTTTGTAGCAATGGACGTCGACCTCGAGATCGGAGGAAACGATCAATTGTTCAATATGATGGCCGGAAGATCCCTCATGAAAGCCATGAAAGGTAAGGAGGGTTATGTGTTGGCAACAAAACTTCTTGTAGATAAAGAGGGTAACAAAGTCGGTAAGACCAGCGGCAATGCATTATTTTTATCTTCAGGCCCCGAAGAGTTTTACGGAGGAATAATGTCAATCCCAGATCAAGTAATTGAGTTAGCTTTTGAATTATTGACAGAGGAGAAACCGGAAGGGTTATCAGAGAAGATTAGACAAAATCCGTTTCTTCAAAAGAAAAGGCTCGCCATTGAAATAGTCAGATTGGTTTGGGGAAAAATGGAAGCGCAAAAAGCGCAAGAAAATTTTGATAAAGTCTTCTCACAAAGAGAACTTCCATCATCAATCCCAGAGCATTTTTTACCTTCTAAAAAACTCCCACTCTTGGAACTTATCAGCTCGACACAACTTGTCAAAAGTAACTCCGAAGCCAAACGGTTAATAAAGCAAGGCGCGATCGTGGTATCGGGTAAAACAATCAATAATCCCCGACAAGAAATCGATATAACCGATTGGGTACACCTTAAAATCGGCAAAAGAAAATTCGCTAAAGTAAAATACAGTCAATGAGTGGAACAAAATCAAAAAAGTTTTTTATGATCTTGACAGTCATTGCAAGTCTTGCACTTTTACTTACCACCTTCCTTCCCTTTCTTGGATATTTGTAAACTCCACTAACTCGAATTTGCAATTCTCGTTAGTGATTTTGATCTCCCATTTTGCTGTTTTTATTTGCAAATTAAAGTAAAATGGGTATAAGTGAGATATGAAATTGACGGACGCAGTCTACAATATCCCAACTGTCGGGCAATCATACTTTGCAAAACTTAAAAAGCTTCGGATTGAGACCATTGAAGACTTAATAAACCACATTCCAAGGCGTTACAAAGACTTTACCAATATCAAAAAAATAAAGGGTCTTAAAGCAAATGAAACCGCAAGTGTTATCGTCGATGTCGACTCAATTAAAAACGAATACACCCGAAGACGATTTGTAGTACAAAAAGCCGTTGTTTCGGACGAAACTGGGGTTTGTAACGTAATTTGGTTTAATCAAAGGTTTATTCCCAGAAATATTCCCAAAGGAAGTAAAGTCTGCCTTTCAGGTATTGTTGAAAGAGTAGGTAATAAGCTTGTTATTTCATCACCTGAATATGAAATCATAAAAGACAATCGTTATCTAATTCATACTGCAAGGCTAGTGCCAGTCTACCCCGAAACAAAGGGTATATCGTCGAAATGGCTTCGCAGCAAGATTCACACCGCTCTAGATTTAATTTGCGATAGTTTAGAAGAATTTCTAGAGAGAGATATTTTGGGTAAATATGCTTTAGAAGATCTTGTCTCATCATATAAAAAGGTGCACTTTCCGGAAAGCCTAAGTGAGGCCGCCTCTGCAAAAAAAAGATTAGCATTTAACGAGTTTCTTTTTCTTCACTTTAAAAGCTTGATACGTAAAAATGACTGGCAGAACACAAAGCCGTCCTATAGACTTATCGTCGATAAAAAAATTATAAAAGATTTTACTCACAGTCTCCCCTTTACACTTACCCCATCTCAAACACAATCGGCTGAAGAAATACTGACCGACCTTGAAAAAAATTATCCAATGAACAGATTATTAGAAGGTGATGTGGGTTCCGGAAAAACGGTCGTGGCAGCAATTGCAGCTTTTATATCTTTCATCAACGAAAAACAAACAGTCATCATGGCACCAACACAAATTCTCGCGCAGCAACACTTCGACACACTCAACAATCTTTTTGGAAAATACAAAATTCGAGTATCTTTAATTACCTCAGAAACCCAAAAAAAGGCACTTGGTAAAACTGATATTTTTGTCGGCACACACGCTCTAATTCACAAAAAAGTCATTCTTGATAACGTAGCTCTAGTTGTCATAGATGAACAACACAGGTTCGGAGTGGAACAACGAGCACATTTAGTTAAAAGGTCTAAAAAAGAAAAAAAGAGTCCACACGTACTCACAATGACGGCGACTCCCATACCCCGTACCGTTGCTCTCACAGTCTATGGGGACCTGGATCTTTCAACCTTAAAGGAGCTTCCTAAAGGCCGTAAAAGGATAAAAACCTGGATAGTTCCTGAAATCAAAAGGCAAGCCGCGTATGTGTGGATAGAAAAATTAATTAAACTTGAAAAAATTCAAGCGTTTGTAATATGTCCTTTAATTGAAGAAAGTGTTGTTGAGTCAATGCAACAAATTCGTGCAGCCACTGCGGAATACGAATCCCTCAAAAGTGTTTTCCCAAACCTTACCCTTGGTCTTCTTCATGGAAAATTAATATCTACCCAAAAACTTAAGGTTGTTGAATTATTCCGAAACGGGAAGATAGACATTCTAGTATCCACGCCGGTGGTCGAAGTGGGAATAGATGTAGCTAATGCAACAGTAATGCTAATTGAAGGATCCGAAAGATTTGGCTTAGCTCAACTTCATCAGTTACGCGGCAGGGTGGGTAGGGGAGATAAACAGTCCTACTGTCTCCTTTTTACAAAAACCATTTCCGGGAATAGCATTAAAAGACTAAAAGCAATGGAACGCTCAATGTCCGGATTTGAGCTTGCCGAACTTGACCTCAAGATAAGGGGACCGGGGGAAATTGTGGGTGTTAAACAGCATGGGTTTGGGGAACTTAAAATTGCAAGTTGGGGGGATATTAATTTGATTAAAGACACCAAAGAAGCCGCGCAAATGATTTACAAAAAGCCTAAGATGTTTAAAAAAATAACCAAATACCTCAACCTTGCTGACATTGCAATGAATTAACGCTTAAGCTAAAATATAAACGTGACACCCGTACCTAAGAAAAAACACACAAGAGGCAGAAGCAATAGGCGAAGGAGTAAGAACTTTCGTGTAACTGTTCCAAATATGTCTGCCTGTGTTAAATGTGGTAAGTTAAGATTTCCTCATACAGCATGCCCCAATTGCGGATATTACAAAAAATAAATTTTTTTGACTATTCACTCTTACCCTGTAATCTTGTAACCTTTAAATCATGAAATCAGCACAAGATCCAAGACATGAAAAGAGAAGGAAAATTATAAAAGAGCTGTTTGCAAATTCATTTTTTAGTCAATCGGCATCTCTTGCCACAAAAGACATTTTGAAAAACACAGAGCAGATTGACCAACTCATCCAAAATGCCGCCCCTCAATGGCCACTTGCACGACTAAATAAGATTGACCTGGCAGTTCTTCGCTTAGCTATTTATGAGATAAACAAAAATACTGCTCCTGTTAAAGTTATAATAGACGAAGCAGTAGAGCTCTCAAAGGAATATGGCGGCGAATCTTCGCCATCGTTTATTAACGGTGTACTAGGCACTATATTAAAGAATCAAGATGCAAAACAATCAAACTGAAAGTTTAGTCAAAAAAACACTGGCCGAATTTTTAGGACTAGAACCGGAGGACATTAACCTGGAAGATTCATTATCTGAAGATCTACATATGTCTGCATCTGATATTACCGAGTTTTTGGAAAAATTAACAGAAGTGGGAAAGTTTACCGAAAACATTGAAGTGTCCCACGACGATAGCGTTGGTAAAATTATTGAAGAGCTATCCTCTTTAGAAGAATTTTAGTGTATGAATTTAGGCGAAATTAAAAAAATATTTAAAAACAAAAGGCTATTTGATCAGGCAATGACACATCGATCGTGGTTGAATGAGAACGGTAAAAGCCGTGAAAGTAATGAACGCCTTGAATTTTTGGGCGACGCTGTTCTGGAATTTGTTGTGTCCTCTTATCTTTACCACTTACTTCCAGACAAAGAAGAAGGGTTTCTGACAACACTTCGAGCAAACTTAGTCAATACCGAAAATCTGTCTAAATTTGCCGAAAGACTAGACCTTGGAGACGAGCTTTTTTTATCTAAAGGCGAGGAAGCTGGTGGAGGAAGAAAGAACAAGTCACTACTTGCTGATACCGTCGAAGCGCTACTAGGTGCGATCTACATTGATAGTGGGCTAGCCACTACTCGAAATTTTATAGAAGAACAGCTTTTGTCTGACATTAACGAAATTCTTTTGCGGCCTTTAAAAGACGCAAAAAGCAGCCTTCAGGAAATTATCCAGGCACAAGGGTTACCGGCTCCAGTATATGAAGTCGTGCTTGAGAGCGGACCGGATCACGATAAAAATTTCCTAGTATCAGTGAATGTCAAAGGAAAGTCAATTGCGACAGGGGAGGGCAAAAGTAAATCACAAGCGGAGCAAGTTGCTGCCGAGCATGCGCTTGTAAAATTTAATCACAAAAGCTAAACTTAAGAACAATTATGCTAAAAATTAGATTGACAAGAATTGGAAAAAGAAACGATCCGGTATATAGAGTTGTGGTCGCCGAAGATTCTACAAAACCCAAAGGTAGCGTCGTAGAAGTCTTGGGTTTCTGGCACCCCAGACCGAATTTAATTAAAATTAACAAAAATTCAATTTTGGCTTGGCAAAAAAAAGGAGCCGAAGTAACTCCGGCTGTTAAAAGGCTGTTGGAGGCCAAAAATTGAAAGATTTACTTACATACATTGTCGAGGGAATAACATCAAGCAAAGACTTTTCTATTGATGAAACAACAGAGGAGTCAAAATATATTTATACAATACGTATCGACCCCAAATTATTCGGAATCATTATTGGGAAAGAAGGAAAAACAATAAAAGCTATCAGAAATCTAGCTAAGGCAAGGGCAATTATTGAAAACAAATCTGTAAGCGTTGAGGTTGACAAACTTTAAAGACTAAAAGGGTCAACTCTTTCAATTGGAGTTTGGGGGTCCAATTTTTGAGGAATAATTGGAGATTCAAGGTTGGAGATATCTCTTACTACCTCTTCCTCTTGAGCTGAAAGGGAATTCAAAGGTTGGCTAAGCGCAGGTATGTTTATCGGATAAGGTGAGTAATAACTTGTAAGTTCAACCGACATTCTGACCAAATCAGACCCTGCCATATCTTCTTCTTCTGTTTGGATATTGTTAACTTTAATCAGTGGGGTAACTTCGTAAAGTGACTCCAAAAAGGCAAAAATTGAATCTAATTTACCTTCTATTTTCGTTGTTACCGTACTCTGCGATAGTTCTCCCTGGATTCTTGGTTCAGAAATTGTTATTTCCGAAATTATAATTAGGTTATCCGCAGCTTTCTTTTTTATTTGCGAAATTACGTATACGCTGCTACTTTTTTCTGGTAATGCCCAGGTTAATTTGTTATCACTGGTAAAGCTCTCTTCATTTTTTTGTTGTAAGATTTCAATTTTCTGTTTTAGAGTATTATTATCTATGGTGATTTTTTGAAGTCTATCACGAACTTCATTTACTTTATTAAACAAAGTACTTGCCATGATACCCACAAAGAGTAACACTCCAAGTAAAGCAAATAAAGGGAGGGATACAATTTTTAAGTCTTCCATTGTTGAAGTAGTGCCTGAAGGAAATTTTAGACTAGGAAACTGTTTTCTCATTTTTAAACCAATACAAGCTCTACTTCATATTCACCATTTATATCAAATTGCAATGTATTAAGCTCAATCTGACCGTAATCATCATTCTCGATTAATACTCTCAGGAAATTTGCCAAACTTTCTGATGTTTCAAAATTTAAACTTACTCTCGACCTAGTAATATCAATCTCCAAGGTTTTTGGCTCCTGTCCAACGGGCAATCTTTTCATTAGATTTTGAATTTTGGCAAGCTTATCTTCAAAACTTCTCTCTGAAATTATTGTTTTTATCTTTCCCACCCTGTCACGCACAAGAATAAGATTTTGTTCAGCTTCTTGTAGAGATTTAATATTCAATTTCAAATTGTCATTTTGCTCTTGAACTTTTTGGAGATCATTTGTGCCTAAAAATAGAAATCCTATACTTAATCCTCCGAAAATTAAAAATGAAATGAATACCACAATTGTCAGTCTTGTTAATCTTGTTGCTGTCAATGCAACTTGAGTATTTAAAGTTCGTGATTGGGGTAGAAGGTTTATATTCTGGGGCATTTTAATCACCTCTTAGTGCAAGTCCGACGGCAACAGGATATAAAGGGTAATACCCTTGAAGCGATTGGGCAATTTTAGGATCCACTTCAACTTTGGAAAAAGGATTGCCAATAATTACTTCTATCCCAAGAATCTTACTCAAAGTAGGCACTATATCTGGCATTCCGGTAACACCACCTGTAAGAATTAATGTACCTGGTGACTCACCTTTATCTTCAGACTGATAAAAATGCATGGCTTTTTTAATTTCTTCTCCTACAATCCTGACAATTGGGTCAAGAGCTTGTTTTACCTTACCCTCAAGCTGATCTTTACTCATTCCGTAAGTCCTTTTATACTGCTCTGCTTGCGTAGCATTTATGCCCAGAGATTGTGCAACAGCTCTGGTAAAAGCATCACCCGCCGTCGGAATCGATCTTGAGAAAACCAGCATTCCATTTTTCGATATGGCAAGATCAGTTCCCTTAGCCCCGATATCCGCAATCAAAACTGTCTGATCTGACGGCGCAAGACTTCTAACTATAGACAAAAGCTCAGTTTCTACTCCCACACAATTAAGCCCTGCCATACTTACAATCTTCACATACTTTTCAACCAAGCTTTTTTGAGCAGCAACAAGCAACACCAGGACATCCGGGGGCGTGTTATTATCTCTCCTCTCCAGAATTTGGTGTTGTAGGATAGCCTCCGAAAGAGGTATGGGGACATATTGCTCAGCTTCCCATTTTATAGCAGAAGACACTTCCTGATCAGTTAGTTGAGGCAAACTTACAGTTCGGGTAAAGACCTGGAATTCAGGAAGGGATATTGAAACTTTCTTGTCATATATCTTTGCCTCTTTATAAAGTTTTTTAAGTGCCTCAACTATAGGTACAAAATCTTTTTCATCGTTTAATTTATCCGGATCTACACCCGTATAACCAATAACACCGGATGCTTTTAGTTTATATTTATCGCCGGATTTGCTAAGCTCCACAACTTTAATGGTCCTTGTGCCAACGTCTATTCCTACACTCATTGACTAACTCCTCCACCTAATGCAAACAGCGAATAATCAAATATTGGCGGTAAATCCGGATATAACGCAGTAATTTCTACCTTTCTTTCAGCCTCACCGAACTTGCCACTAGACTGTATTAGCCTTGCTTGAGAGGCGAAAACATTGTTTCCCCCACCTGAAGGCAAAGTTACGCCAAATGGTACGCCGACGCTACCATTATAAAAAAACCGTATTCTTGCAAACAGAAGTCCATTTGGTGACCTAATAACGTTATCGGGGATGTTAAATCTTTCTGATCCCGAGTCGTCTAAATCTATTGTCACTCTTCTTCTATAACCAATCCCCTCGCTTCCCACAGATGTACAGCCACCTAATCCTCTCTGGTTAGGTTTAAAATTGTTTATTGCTCTCCTTCCCGCACTCGAATCCACGGCGTAACGTGCCACTCTTATATCACTATAATTACCTGGAGTAAAAGCGTAATAAATACTTATCTCTGCTGCCGCGTCGATGCCTCCAGTCTCACCCCAACATAACCTCAAATTGGCATTATTTGCATTTGAAGCAGCATAACATGTTGATCCAGCTCCACAGGTAAGATTACCATTATCATCGTGGTCAACAAACCAAACTGTTGCAACTTCTCCCTCTTTTAATTTTTCCGGGTAGTTCATTTCACTTTGATTCTCATATTTTGGTGTAATATTTCCTGTGACCTCAACATCATTAATGGTAAAAGGGCTAAACGTGTAAGAATAATCTGTCAAGTGTCTCTCTATCCCGGCTTCTGCAGCTGAAAAAGCTCGAACAGACTCTTCTTCTACAGAAGTTACTTTTACATCTGTTATGCTTCTTGAAACAACAGAAAGAATAAGAGTTAAAACTACAGCCAACGTTAAAACAACCAATAATATTGCTTGACCAGAAACCTGTTTTCTTTTCATAGCATTCTCCATTCTAGCAACAAAAAGAAATTCCTTTCAACAGCTAAATCAAAAATTCCGCAAGGTTATATTCGTCGATAAATCAATTCTTGCACTTTCGGCTCCTGACACGTTTTGCTCCTGAGCACTTATAGTAACAGTTACTTCTCGAGGATTAATGGGGACATCACATGTTATTGTGCAGGCAGTTAAGTCAATTTCATCAGTATTAAGAAGCCCTCCCGAAAACCCTTGGTAATAAATGTTATCGTCATTACCTGTAATGTCACACCTATAATTAACGGCTCCGTCTAACTCGTCATTGAAGTCAACCTGATCAGGGTTTCCAGAACAATCAAAACCTGTCGCCATTCGCAATCTTCTTTCCATGACACCCAAAGCATACTCCAAGTTCCCACGCAATTTACCAGTAGCCTCCGCCTTTCGAGTGCCACGCACAGACAGCATTACAGATTGAGTCGCAATTATAGCAAGAACTGCAAAAACGCCAATTACGACGAGCATTTCAATTAGAGTAAATCCAGCCTTTTTTACACGTTTCATAATTAATTTTGTACACCCTCCTGAACAAAAATAGTTGTGACAACAATATCATGCGTGCCTCCAGGTTCAGTCCATGTTATTGTTATAGTCGCGTCAATTATTAAACTAACACCCTCTACGGTTTTTGTGAAGCTACCTTCTCTTAAGAAGCGGGTGTTAACTATAAATTCCGAAGCACCACAAGTGGCAGTCGATGACCAATCAAGACTATCAAAGCAGCGTGGTGAAGTATCCGTGTTCGAATTAAAGGTGGTCCAGCTTTCGTCTCTTTGCCCTCGAAGCCACTCAATTGCTTCCCCGGCCAACTTGTTTGCCTCGGTCTTATCCCTAGCAAAAGTCGAAGTTTTTACAGAAGAGGTGGACAGTGACACCACAACGACCATAATAAGAGCAATAACACCCACTGCAACAACTATTTCGAATAAAGATTGGCCTTTACAAGTTTTTTTCATCTTATCGCCCCCGATTCATCGACACTTATAACTACTTCTCTTCCAGTAACCAAGTCATTTACCCTTATATCAACGCCGCTTGAATGGGGGGTATAGGTTGCGTTTGTTCGAAACTCAATGTCAGTAAAGTTATTTAAGCATAAACTTTGAGGTAAATTTGCCACTTTTATGTCTAAAACGTCACCCCCAGTACAGGATGCATTAATCCTGTAATTATTTCTCCATGCACCGATACAACCATTTCCTACACCGCCGGTTCGTTCAAAAATATAAGCGCTCAAACTCTCGCTTACCCCAGTACATAATGGGTCGTCAGGTTTCCTACCAGATGATGCCCATTCTCGGGCAAGGTTCAAGTCCGATCTAACCTGCCTTACAGCAGACTCCAAAACTTGCCTTCGTGAAAAGTCTCTGTAACTTGCGGTTCCTACTAAAAAGATAATTCCCAAAACTACTGTTACAACTAAAATCTCAACAATTGTAAAGCCTTTAGATTCCCGGACAGGCTTGGTCATTATTATTCAATATATCACACTAGGGGCTAGATACGCAGTAATTACAGCGACCAGCAGACCCGCAGTTATTCGTCCCACAGCCTGTACCTGAACAAATTGCCGGGGCTTCCTCGAGAGCAGCACAAACAGAATAGGTAAGGTTACCTGCAGGACTGGTGTAATAATAAAGCCTAGTTGGGTTCTGTGGATCACCCGGCCTGGATTGAATATAAGTGTTGCCACCACATAAAGCTGGCGCTGTCCAAGGTAAACTAACGTTTGGCATGTTAGGAGGATACGTATCGCAATCAGCTCGGTAAAACTCAACCGCAGACCTAATTGTCTCCAGGTTTGATTTCCTTTGGGCATCTCTTCCCTGTATTCTGGCATTTTGTAAAGCAAACAGCGAAATCGCGGTTATTATTCCAATTATCGCAATCGTAACCAACAATTCGATCAAGGTAAACCCAGCACTGCTTTTCTGTTCGTTGTATGTTCCTAACATGCTGTTAATGGCGCCGGACAAGCATTGGTCCATCCTGTAGGATTACTTGTTGTACAACCAACTCTACCATCAGAACAAGACACAAAATAAGTCACGGGCGTAGGGGGCTTTTCCAATCTTACCCATAAATAAAACGTTGCTGCACCTGCTGCTCCTGTACTTACGCCACCATCAGAGCGATAAAAATAAAAATTTGCACTTTGTGGCTCCTCAGGACATACCGCTAAACCCAAATCGGCACACAGAGTTGTAGAAACGCGTACATTTGTTGCGTCTCTCAGGGGATAAAGGCTATTATTTCTATTTGCATACTGTTCCACGGCTGTCTGATATTGCTTTATGTCGCTTTTTCTTTGTGTGTCTCTGGCACTGGATCTTGCCCCGCGAAACGTAAACATCACTGCTGCACCCAACACGCCCAGTATAGCAATCACAATCAATAATTCAATAAGAGTGAAACCAGACCTAGTAATTGATAACTGATGTTTGGTGACTGGCAGAGACATCGCTAATTTTTAATATACACTAACCGCCAGTCACAAGTCACCATTCACTTTTTCAATATCTTTTTCATATTCTTCGATCGATTTATCAAGGGGAGTTTCTTTATAACCCAAGCCGAAATTACAGATTTTGTTTCCGCAGTAAAGATTTCGTGTGATAATACGAGGATTGTACTCAGCCTCAGTTGTTCCCTCGAGTGCGGCGTAAATTTGGTAATGAGTTCCGCTTGATAAATAGTAGTAACTTACACCTAAGTTGCTATGTGGATCCGAGGGTAGGGGAACGCCTGCAAAATTATCATTTCCCCAGTTACAAGCTCGAAATATCGGGTCTCCAAGTTCATCTATTTTGCCGGTTTTACAGCCCCTTATCCCACCATCAATTGACTCGGGAAAATAACTATATTCTTCTCTGAAATTTTCAAGCAATCTACTAATATTTCTAACATCCAGCTTTCTTTGTGCGTCGCGGCCCTTTCGAAGAGATACCCTGAGGTTGATAGTAGTCAAAAAAATTACAACTAAAAATGTGGATATTATTACGTAGTATTGTTTTTTAGAAAGGGAAAACACTTGACACTATTTTATCACCAAAAAACATAACTATAAAATAAGATGCAATCATAAAAGGTCCAAAGGCAATTCTTTGGCCAAGGTGAGCTTTCTTTAATATTAATAAAAACAAAGCTACTGCCCCACCCAATATAAAACTCAAAAATATCGAAAGTACACCTAAATTTATACCCAATAGTAAACCGATTAGTATTGCCAATTTCACGTCTCCCAAACCCATTCCAGCTCCCCGAGTCAAAATATGCAAAAGCAGTAAAAATAGTGCGGACGCTAAAGAAGCCAATAAATTCTCATAAAATTTTGGGTACCCGGAGAGAATTAATATTAAAAACGCTACACATAAAGCTATAAATATCAACTCGTCGGGAATAATTTGTTGTTCAGTATCGATTACAAAGATAGAGATAAAGATTGATACAAGAAAGATAACAAAAGGTAAAAAAATATAATCGGGAATAAGCATTAACCAGGGAACATTAGCTCTTATCAAACCTTGAGCAAAAAAGCTAACAAGAAATATTATTGCTGTTGAAAACTCTATCAGGGGATAGCGGGCGGAAATCTTTTTATTACAATTTCTGCAGCGACCCTTTAGAAAAAAGTAAGAAACGATAGGCACATTGTCATACCAACTAATTTTTGTCTTGCACTTGGGGCATATGGATCGCCCCTTTATAACAGATAAATTCCTTGGTGTTCTGTATGTATAAGCGCTAATAAATGAGCCAATTATTAGCCCGCATACAAAAACTAATATTCCAGTTAACATTTATTCTCGACATAATCAACGCCAGAACAATTAATCTACAAAATCACCCAACTCCTGAAGTTCTGGCGTTTAAATTAGTTAATAAATTGGCCTGTTTCATTAACAACAGGTTGATTGTTATCGCACCACAATCCACCTCTTCCCTCAGATGTATTATATGCAAAATATGCGGTTTCAGTACCACACTGTTGAGTATTTGTAAGCGCTTCAGCTTCTGTATATACCACTGCTGCTCCACCGTCCGCGTCAAGACACCAATCGTTTTGGTCTGCACCAGCAGGGCAATTTTGCGATCCCACCGGGGCTGCAGGAACAATTTGTATTTCCCCAGCGTCTACCAAACACTCTGTTATCCATGATGGGCTTGAGTTATAAGCAAATGGTGCAGTCGTGTCAGTACAGGTATCGGTTGCAACAGCACTATCGGTAGGATAAACACCGTTTCTGGCTGCTGCAAATGCCTCCAAAGCATGCCCAAGCTGGGCTACTGTCGAAGCACGACCAGCATCTCTGGTTCTTCGAAACTGCTCAACAGGATTTATTGCAATCAGCACTACTACGGCCAATATACCGAGAACTGCAATAACAATCAAAAGCTCTACAAGTGTAAAACCCTGCCTGCCGGCAGACTGGCTTTTTTTAATTTTCAAATTGGACAGAATTTTTTCACCCCCCCCATATGATTACAAATCTAGTATGTAATTATTACAAAGTAGTTGTCAAGTTATAAATCGGCATTATTACAGAAATAACCAGAAACCCGACTCCTATTCCCAAAAAAATCATAATAATAGGCTCTATTGCAGCGGTTAACGCTTTTAGCTTTTGCTCGCTTTCGGTCTCAAACACATGACTCACTTTTGAGAGAACTTCATCCATTTTACCGGTTTCTTCCCCAACGGCAATCATTTGAGGAAGAATAAAAGGAAAGGCTTCCGCATGTTTTGCAAAAGAGTAGGCAATAGGAAATCCTTTGGCCACATTCAAGCTAACATCATCCATTGCCTCGGCTATCACACTGTTTCGAATTACATCTCTGGTGATCTTCAGGCCATCAAGAATTGCTACGCCTGAGCCTACCATAAGAGATAACGTTCGAGTGAGCTCTGTTAATATCACCTGTCTATTCAATGACCCAATAAGTGGGATATTAAGAAGCAGGCTGTCAATTTTGTTTCGTCCTGATTTGGTTTTTGCGTAAGCCTTTATTAAAAAGATACCTACAACCACTGACAGCAGAATCAGAGGCCAGAACTTTTGAGAAAAATTAGATGTGCTTATTAATATTTTCGTTGTAAAGGGTAACTCAGCGTCAAATTGAGTGTAGAGATCAGTCATTCTGGGAATTACAAATATCATCATTATTGCCGATACTACAAGCATGCCAATAACAATGATAATGGGATAAACCAGAGCGCTTTTTACCTTGCCTTTGAATTCTTGGGATCTTTCCATATTATCTGCCAAACGAAGTAAAATTTTATCCAACACACCACCGGTTTCACCTGCTTTTACCAAGGCGATATAGGTAGGAGAAAAAACTTTGGGAAATTTTGAAAGAGAATTCGAAAGCGACTCTCCCCCTTCCACATCGGCAAGTATTTGAGTAACAAGACTTGAAAACGAAGGCTTGGATTGTGTCCGCAAAATCACTAAGGATTCTGTAATGGGTAGCCCTGCGTTAATCATCGTAGACATCTGCCTGGTAAAATTTGTAACGTCCCCAGACGTTACTCTTTTAGTAAATCTTGAAAAAATTGAAAATAGGTTTTCGTAAGAAGGCTTAAGGTCAATAACAATGAAGCCTCGATTCCGAAGTAATTTTGCGGCAGCCATGTCGCTAGCCGCTTCCACAAATCCCATAACAGTCTTACCGTTAGTGTCTTTCGCTTTGTAGCGGAATTTCTTCATTTAAAATTCAGATTTTATCTGGCTTTACTTGGCGTTGTAACTCTTCTGGTCGGAGGCTATAGGACAGTGCCATTTCCATTGTGACCTTACCATCGCGCACAAGTCGTGCAAGCGTGTACTCAAGGTTGAGCATTCCGACTTCTTGGGAAGTCTGGATAATAGAGTCAATTTGATGAGTTTTTCCTTCACGAATCGCAGTTTTTATGGCAGTAGTCGCAAGCATAATTTCGTAGGCGGGAAACCTGCCTCCGGCAATAGCTGGAATAAGCCTCATTGAAAAAACGGCCTCGAGCACATTTGATAACTGCAATTTTACCTGGTCTTGCTGGTCCTCGGGAAATACATCCACTACACGATCGATTGTTTGTGCGGCGGAGTTTGTGTGTAACGTCGCAAATACCAGGTGCCCCGTTTCTGCCACAGTAAGTGCTGAGGCGATTGTCTCATAATCTCTCATTTCCCCAATCAACACAACGTCGGGATCTTCCCTCAGAGCCGACCGAAGAGCTGTTGCCCAGGAATGAGTATCGTTGTGCATCTCGCGTTGGCTTATGATTGCTTGCTTAGGACGGAAAATAAACTCAATAGGGTCTTCTATTGTAATAACATGGACTGCCCTATTTGTATTGATCTCATCTATTATAGCGGCGAGTGTAGTAGACTTCCCGTGACCAGTAGGGCCTGTTACGAGTATCAGACCCTGTCTAAGATTTGTAAAACTGTGAAGAATTTTGGGAAGGCCAAGTTTATCTATTACTGGTACTTCAAGCGGGATCATCCTAAAGGCAACGGACGACTTTCCTCTTTGTGTGTAAGCATTAGCGCGAAATCTCGCTTTTTCTGAAAAATGAAGTGAGAAGTCAATTTCTTTATTTACAGAGAGTCTCCCCAGCTGCTCAGCTGAAAGGATCTTTTTAAGGTGTTCATCGACAACTTCAGGGGTCAACACCCCTTCTCCTGAAATAGAGTAAAGAACACCGTCCACCCTTATCGAAGGTGGTGTGCCGACAACAAGATGAAGATCCGACGCTTTTCGGTCGACCGTCAATTGTAAAAGCTCATTAATATTCATGAATTTATTCCTGACCCACTCTAAGGACCTCTTCTATTGTTGTTACTCCTTCCAAGACTTTCAAGTACCCATCCTGCTTTAAGGTAATCATTCCTTCATCTTTTGCAACAGCTTCAACATCCGAAGCAGGTTTTCTCTCTAATATCAGTCTACTAATTTTCTCAGAAACTGGCAAAACCTCAAATATAGCAATTCTACCCATGTAGCCAGAGTTATTGTTTTCGCTCGTAGGTCTCCCTCGATAAAGCTTAATTTCCCGACTCTCAGGGAAAAGAGAGCCCAAAACCAGCCTCATGTCATCCAAAATTTTTGGTTCTGGGATATATTCCTCCTTATTTTTTTCGTCAATTCTTCGAAGCACTCTCTGAGCCGCAATGCAAGTCATTGACGAAGCAAGTAAAAACGGCTCTGCGTGCATATCAAGAAGTCTAGGCAAGGCACCTGAGGCGTCATTTGTGTGTAAGGTCGAGAATACTAGATGACCAGTAAGCGAGGCTTGAATTGCAAGATCAGCTGTTTCCTGATCACGAATCTCGCCGACTAAAATGACATTCGGATCTTGCCTTAAAAAGGACCGCAGCCCCGATGCAAAAGTTAAGCCCACTGCAGGGTTAATCTGGATTTGGTTAACACCTGGGATTTTATATTCAATTGGATCCTCAAGAGTCATTATGTTTATCTTCGACGTATTAATTTTTGAAATAATCGAGTATAGAGTCGTCGTTTTCCCTGATCCTGTTGGCCCGCAAATGGTGATAATTCCATGAGGCCTAAGGATTGCGTCTTCCAAATTTTTAAGAGCCCGACCACGAAGCCCAAGCATAGGAAGGTCAGGTATACCACCGGTTTTCTTGAGTAATCTCATAACCACTTTCTCGCCCCATGAAGTCGGGACACTTGAGACCCTTAAGTCTACCTCTTCCTCCGTGGTCTTAAAGTTAAACCTTCCGTCTTGTGGAATTCTTTTTTCATCAATTTTCATTCCAGCAAGGATTTTTATCCTCGAGATAATTGCGTCATGAAGAGCACGGGGTACTGTAAGCTTCTCTTGTAAAATTCCATCTATTCGATAGCGTACTCTAGTCGATTTCTCCTGAGGCTCGATGTGAATATCCGATGCGCGCGATTTTACCGAAAATTCAAGGATATGGCTCACTATTTCACTTGTCTTCTCTTGACGAATTACACCAGTCTGTGCCGACAGGTCAAGTGTTCTAAATTTGGATTCTTCAGGGGCGACTTCTTTGAGAGCCGCCGTTACTTGTTGTGACAAAGAAGTAGAATATCTAAATGAAATGAATTCGATGATTTTTGACTTCTCCGCGGTTAAAGGCTTAACACGCATACCAGTTTTTTGTTCAACAAACTCGATAGCGGTCAGGTCCAATGGGTCTGCCATCGCTATGACAAGCACTTTTTGAGTGCGGTCAATATTAAGAGGGAAAACTAAAAATCGCTCGGCGACTTCTTTTGGAAGAATAGATAACGCATCGGGGTTAACCGGGCTTGACGACAGGTCAATATAAGGAACGTTATAGTAAGAAGCTTTTGCTTTTGTTAGCTCCTCATCTGTGACTATATTTTGGTCTTTTAAAATCTCTTCCTGAGATTTACCGGACTGGACTTCGGCGAGTTTTATCTGATCGCCACGTTCACGCGTAAGTACTCCTTGAGTTACTAATACATCTATTAAAGAAGACGCTTCTTCATTGTCTTTATTTTGCGTTCGTTTTGCAGGCATATATTCATATTGACAAACTTGAACAACTAAATCAATGTTAAATCTTGACCTCTTCTTACTTACCTTCTATTCTTAAAGTCAGGAGTAGTTTTTCGATGATAGATCAGTATCCAATGGTTGTGAATAAAATTCCTTTCGATCAAAACCAAAACCGTTTTTCTGGAAAGCGTCTTACTATTGCTTTTATTATAATTGCTCTTCTCATAATATACACAATAACTGTTTATTATTTTTTGGTCTTAAGAAAAAGTAAATCGTCTAACACTAGCCAAACTGTCACCAATGGAAACTCCACATCTGAAAATAAACTGCTTCCATTAAAACCACTTCAGGCCAGCAATGATTCTGAAACACAGGTACTCTATACTGAAACATATCCAGGGATGGTTAACAGAGAAACATCAGAACAAGTTTTGGGTTTCTACGCAAACCAAGTGGCAGATGATACCAATGAGACACAACTATTTCTTTATGGCACGGTACAGGAATGGGACCATGGTGGAGGCCGTATCAAAATCCAAACTGATTACGGGGTAGTTGAGCTTAAGGCTGATCCGGACGGAATCTTTTATCCGCCAAAAACTCAAGGTAAGTTGATACAGGAAACCGCAGTCCCGTCTTTCTTAAACAGACGTGTCACGCTATGGCTTGATATCAGGAACGGCGAGTTGTTCACCGATCAACTGGCAGTAACGGTTTACTAATACTAACATGAAAAAAAATTTCTTAGTGATTTTTACTTCAGTGATTGTTTGGACATTTTTGAAAATTCCGACCGTTGCCTTTGGCGCCCAATGCACTAGTGACAGCGATTGTCAACAGAACATACTTTATTGTGATGAGAGTTGTGGCGGTTCATTCTGTAAATATTGTTACGCAGATAATGTGTGCGTCGATGGAACATGTGAAGTAGGTAGTTGCGATAGAAGCAGCTGTCAAGATGGATGTCCATGTACCGGTGGACAACAAGGTCCAGATTGCACAACACAAACTAGAATCTACAACGGTCGTATCACTCTCGATCAAAACCGAAACAACAGCCCGGACGAAACAGCGACTTATGGTCGTTATTACAATTTTATACAAAATTCCTCTCATCAGTGTACGGAAGGTGGACCCTATACAAATGTTGATATTTTTACGATCGGTATACCAATCAACACTGACGGACCAACTTGCAGAAGCGAAGGGGCAGTTTTAAATGAATATCGTAACGCAGATATAGGTATGATTGGTTGGTCGAAACCCGACGGTGCTGCAGCATGTGATGCTTATGACTCGGGGGCATGGAGAAATGGAGTGGGTCAAGGTAATTATACAGGTGGTCTTAACCCAAGATATGGACCATTTTGGTATACCCAAACAACACGAGATAAATCTGGAAGAAGTGTGGGTTGTATTAAGCCTAATGGTTGGTTATGCAGTCAACCATATTATGCTGTTGACCAGTGGGATAGATGGTTAGCAGAAGGGATATCTTTTTGGGCAAAACCGGATGTTACTTGTAGAATAAGCCAAACTACGCCTGGTACAGTTAATGCGGAAGTTCCAGAAAACTTCACAGCCGACTGCGCAGGATCTGGACGAGGCCAGACACGCATTTTTTATAAGTCAACTGCAGCGGCAGCTAACGCGCTATGGACTCAATCTAATGGCCAAATTACTGGTTCTGGGCTTATTACCGATAACATTACTTTTCCATCAGCCGAAGATTACTATGTTACCGTAATCTCCATATCAGGTCCTTCAGAGGCACGGTGTTCAGGCAATCCTTGGTGCCCCGAGTGGGACCCAGTAACCGCAACAAGTGTAACAGATTGCAGAGCTTGGGTGGACTGCAACCAAGGGTCAGAAACAGTAAATGGTATTGTGGGGAATGATGTAATTACAGTCTCAGCTCAACCCCCCCCGGCTGGATGTGAAGTTACAGCAGTAACCGATACAAATAATCTACAAATAGGCGAAGTTAGGGATGTTTATGCGACAGTAAAACCAACTGGAGGAGCCACTATTGATCAAGTTTTATTTCAATCACAAAATAATTCCATAGCTAGAATGAATGGAGATGCTGCAGTGTCTCCCAGTTATATCTATACTGACAACACGGATTTCTCCGACATTTTAGGTAGAACTATTACTGCTACAGGAGTAGAGGGTGTAGGTGTCGGAAATACAACCATTTTAGTAACCGCATACCTAACACCTTCATTTGGTAATATATCTTGCTCAAGTACTGGAGTAGCAGATCCTGACGGCACAGTGACAGTAATACTTCCTGGTCCATGGTGGCAGACTGTTGGAGGGAATGTTTTTGCAAACGGTAGTATTAGCTCAATGATTCCTTTCGCCTGTACGCCACCAGGGTGTGATCCTTATTTAGTCCGTGAGTTAAATGACAACTCTTCACTTTATCCCGGGATTACTCTTTATAATTCAGCGACCGCACCCAACTTCGGTATGGGTAATGGCAGACTTGTAAGAGATAATCTGGAGGAAAATTGGCTTGTGAACAGCTCGACGCCCTACAGTTCTGCAACTAGGCACGATTACAGTTACTTTTTTAACAAAATCCCAGTAGGAGTTACGCCACAAAATCCAACAACGCCTGTAAACGGAAATCTATCCTGTGTATCATGCAGCTTCGATGGTTATGAATGGTATACATATACAGGAGATTTTACTATTGAAAGTTTGACTCTAGCTGTTAACCAAAACGCAGTACTTTTTGTTAACGGAAACTTAACCATTAACGGCAATATAGACATGCCAACTCCAGCTTCTCAGTTTTTCATGGCTGTGGTTAACGGAACCATTAATATACAAAATCCATCTCTCAATCCACCGACCCAGACAGTTAACGGTATATTTGTAGGTAACCAGTTCGTAGTTTCTGCAGGACCATCCCAGCTAGTTGCAAACGGATCTGTAATTTCTTGGGGACAAGTAAATCTTGCAAGAGACCTTGTTGCAAGAAACACTACAGAACCAGCAGAACTTTTTAACTTTAAGCCAGGATACGTAATTAGAATGCCTAAAGCACTCCTTAAACGAGGCGGGTTATGGAGGGAGCTTGCTCCTTAACTACCCATGCATGCGTATCTTGTGGTTAGCCAAGATTCCTTGAAGTCAGAAAAATTTATCCAGGAGCTGTCAACCCCGAAAAACGCCGAAGTAATAAGACTTACTTTAAACAAAATTGAAGATGTGAGAAATCTCAATAATTTTACAAAACTCAAAAGTGTGAATCCTGTTGTTTTTGTTTTAGAGTCATTTCACTTGGCTTCTGAAGAAGCACAAAATGCTCTCCTTAAAACACTCGAGGAGCCTCAAAGTAGCCTCCAATTTATAATCACGACCGAGTCATTGACCAACATTTTGCCTACAATAGTTTCAAGGTGCCTGGTTTTTAATATCAAAAATTATACCTTACAAGTTACAAGTGAATACTTAAACGTTTTAAAGACTTTTAAAGAGGGAGCTTTGAGCGAAAAATTCGAAATAGCAACAAACCTTAAAACAAGAGAAGAAGCAATTAAATTTTTGGGGAATTTATGCCTGTATCTTCACCAAGAATTACATAAAAACATTAACATAATCAAACTTTTAAGCCGATCTGCTACTGCCCTCTCTAGGATAAAATCAAACGCAAATATAAACCTCCAGCTTACAAATCTCATCGCGAACTCTTGAAATCTGTTATATACTCATCTTACTCAGGGTTGCAACCTTCGTAAGCTTGAATATGATCCCCCAAAATGCTATTTTGGGGATGCAAATTAAAGTATTTTGGGTATAATAAACAGGCAAGCATAAAGCTTGCTAATTGATCTTTTATGGCAGTAAGCGATTACACAGCAAAACAAATTCAAGTTCTTGAGGGGCTTGAACCTGTCCGAAAAAGGCCGGGAATGTACATCGGTTCAACGGATTCACGAGGTCTTCACGAGTGCCTTAGAGAAATAATCGATAACTCTGTTGACGAATCTCTTGCTGGGGTTGCACAAAATGTATGGGTAACACTTACCAAAGATGACTGGGCGGTTGTTCGAGACGACGGACGAGGAATTCCTGTAGATAAACACTCGTCGGGTGTTTCAGCCCTTGAAATTACCATGACCAAACTCCACGCAGGAGGAAAATTCGGCGGTGGCGCCTATAAAGTTTCAGGCGGTCTGCATGGGGTTGGGGCATCGGTTGTCAACGCACTGTCTTCAAACTTTCTTGTAGTCGTACTTCGAGACAATAAAGCTTACTTCCAGGAATATGAAAAGGGTAAACCGAAAAATCCGGTGAAGGAGGCATCAGGTGAACAAGTCGCCAAGTGGTTTCCAAAAGAATGGGGAATTAAAGCGGGCGTGAACCTGACAGGAACATTAACAAGATTTAAACTAGACACCTCTGTTTTTAAAGACCTGAAGTTTGACAAAAACAAAGTCAAAGCATTACTTAAAGACCGGGCATATTTGGTTGCCGGACTAACATTTCACTTCACAGACGAAAGAGACGGTGAAGTTGCTCATTATTATTTTGAGGGTGGAATTGCCTCGCTTGTGGCTCACTCCACTCGCGATAAAAACCCCATTTCTGATGTGATTTACTATAAAAAAGAAGACGAGGCAATTTCGAGTGAAGTTGCCATTCAATACACCGACACATATACAGAGTCTGTTAAAAGCTTCGTAAATGGGATAAATACATTAGATGGCGGAACACATGTGACCGGCTTTAGAATAGCTTTAACAAGGTCGATTAGTGATTATGCGAAAAAGTCAGGGTATATTAAAGAAGACAAAAACGGATTAACGGGTGACGATATGAAAGAAGGCTTGAATGCTGTCGTTTACGTTAAAATGCCTTCGGAGTCACTGCAATTCGAGTCACAAACCAAGGCTAAGCTTAATAACCCCGAGGTCCAAGGACTAGTAGCCTCAATGACAAAGGAAGGACTTGATACTTATTTTGAGGAAAACCCGGGGGATGCCAAAAAGATTATAGAAAAAATTACTCTCGCAGCAAAAGCAAGATTGGCTGCTCGTGCAGCAAAAGACGCGGTACTTCGAAAAGGGGCACTTGAAGGCTCTTCTCTTCCTGGTAAACTTGCCGACTGCCAGTCCAGTGATCCAGCTGTCTCGGAAATTTACATTGTTGAGGGTGACTCGGCTGGAGGCTCTGCCAAACAGGGGAGGGATAGACGCACTCAGGCAATATTACCTTTGGGTGGAAAAATTCTTAATACCGAGCGTGCCCATCTGGATAAGATTGTTAAGTTTGAGGAACTTAAAGACTTAATTGTCGCCCTGGGTGCCGGAATAGGGGAGTCTATCAACTATGAAAAACTAAGATATCACAAAATTATAATAATGTGCGACGCAGACGTTGACGGAGCTCACATCGCAACTCTTCTTTTGACTTTCTTTTTTAGGCATATGCAAGACATAATTAAAAATGGCTTTTTATATCTAGCCCAGCCACCTTTATTTAAAGTAATAATCGGTAAAAACGTTTACTACGCCTACAGCGACGAAGAACGAGACCAGATATTAAAAGAGCACGCAAATGGCAAATTTAATATTCAAAGGTATAAAGGTTTAGGTGAAATGAACCCTGGACAACTCTGGGAAACTACCATGGATCCTATTAACAGAACGCTTAAGCAGATAACTATAGAAGACGCAGAAGAAGCAGATAAAACCTTTACAATGCTCATGGGTGAAGAAGTGCCGCCGCGCAAGCGATTTATCCAGATGAATGCGAAGTTTGCTAATTTAGACATTTAAATTTCAAATATGGAAACAATTATTAAACTGTCTTTTGGAACCTCACTAGTTACAATATTTTATAGTATTTATCTTATTCGCAATATTTTAAGTTTTGACGCGGGAGATAAGAAAATGCTCGAAATCTCGGAGGCTATCTCCGAAGGAGCGGGAGCTTATTTAAAAAGGCAATATAAAACAGTATTTATAGTTGCTGCCTTTTTACTAGTATTATTGTGGCTTTCTTTGGGTTTACCGTCTGCGTTAGGATTTGCGCTTGGAGCTCTTGCTTCCGCATGCACCGGCTTCGTTGGGATGAATGTGGCGGTCAGAAGTAATTCTCGAACCACCCAAGCCGCCAAACATGGTCTCTCCCAGGCTCTCTCTGTCGCCTTTAAAGGGGGCGCCGTCACTGGTCTTTTGGTTGCCTCTCTGGCACTTTTTTCCATAAGTCTAACTTTAGCTCTGTCTAAAATTTACAGTTTTGATCCAATTTTACCCCTTGTTTCCTTGGGGTTTGGAGGATCTCTAATTTCAGTTTTTGCCAGACTCGGTGGAGGAATATATACAAAAGGAGCGGATGTAGGAACGGACATGGTGGGTAAAATTGAAAAAGGAATTCCAGAGGACGACCCCAGAAACCCCGGTGTCATAGCGGACCTGGTCGGGGACAATGTAGGCGATGATGCAGGAATGGCAGCAGATCTTTTTGAGACGTATGTCGTAACCACAGTATCTGCAATTCTACTCGCCCAACTCGTCTTTCCGGAAGGTGCTAGTACTCTTTATCCTTTAGTAATAGGTTCTGTCAGTTTAATTGGCTCAATAATCGGCACATTTTTTGTTCGGCTTCCCAAGAGCAAAAAAATCATGCCTGCTCTATACAAAGGCCTGTCTGTTGCAACCCTATTTTCGACTATCGCTTTTTGGTTCCTACTAAATTATTTTCCCCCAGTCTTCCCAGGTGTTGGCACAATGGCAATTTTTCTTTCCTTTCTTACAGGGATTGTTATCACGGTCGGAATGGTTGCTATAACAGAGTACTTCACCGGTAAAAATAGTCCTCCAGTAAAAAACCTTGCATTGGCTTCCGAATCCGGTCATGGAACAAACATTATTGCAGGCTTAGCTCTTTCGATGCGCTCAACATTTGCTCCAATCTTACTCATTGGAGGATCTATTCTATTCACATACAACCTTGCCGGGCTATACGGTGTCGCTATCACAGCTGTCTCAATGCTTTCTTTAACCGGCATAGTTGTTGCAATTGACGCTTTCGGACCGATTACTGATAACGCGGGTGGAATTGCTGAGATGTCCAACCAACCAGACAAGGTAAGAAAGGTAACAGATGCATTAGACGCAGTTGGTAATACTACAAAAGCAGTCACAAAAGCTTACGCAATCGCTTCAGCAGGACTTGCTGCTTTGGTCCTTTTCGCCTCATATGTCGAGGAGCTAACACTAGAGGGCGGCTTAGCTAGTCCTATAAATTTTTCTATTTCTGACCCAGAGGTTTTAGTTGGACTTTTCATTGGAGCCTCACTTCCCTATCTTTTTGCGGCTTTTGCATTGGAAGCGGTAGGAAAAGCAGCTCAATCCATCGTCACTGAAATTAGAAGGCAGTTTCGTGAAATCAAAGGAATTATGGAGGGCACATCCAAGCCAGACTACAGAGCTTGTGTAGATATCGTCACAAAAGCAGCAATAAAGGAAATGGTAGTACCTGCACTGCTTCCGGTATTAGCACCAATCCTTGTGGGACTACTGCTTGGAAGTAAGGCTCTGGGTGGTTTACTCATGGGAATAATTATAACGGGTCTTTTCGTGGCAATTTCAATGACTACAGGGGGAGCAGCCTGGGATAATGCCAAGAAATATATTGAGGCAGGTGCCTTGGGTGGAAAGGGAAGTGTCGCACACCAGGCAGCCGTAACTGGAGACACTGTTGGAGATCCTTACAAAGACACCGCCGGCCCTGCAATAAACCCTATGATCAAAGTAGCAAATATCGTAGCACTGCTTCTTGCTCCATTTTTAGCTTAATCCAAGACAGCGAAATCCCAGGCTTTCAAGCCGGGGATAAAGCGATAGAAATAGAAATAGTGCCGAAGGCACAAGGCGGATATAAAGATGCCACGGGCTTTAGCCCGTGAGAGTATCACTGTATTTCAATTTATACATAAAAAGCTACCCACGGGTTTAAGTTCCTTTAAATGAGTTTCTCCGTCAAAATAAACGGATGCCGTGCCACCATCTAGATTTATGGCGTCTGTTATCTCAAGTCCAAACTCATCTTCATATTTTTCAATTAAGCTTGGCAAATCGACTAGTGTGGGTCCGGAAAAAAAAGACTGGGGGTCATAGAAAGCCAAAAAAAGGTCTTTACCATCAAGTGTTTGTACAAAAACAATACGTCTGGCTTTCTTATCCACAGGGAGGTCTAGGTTAACTTTTTCCCCACCTCGAAACAAAACGGGTCCTGTTTGGAAACCAAAAGAAATTTCTCGATTATCAATTTTTTCTAAGATATCTAATTTCCCGTTTTCAAAAGACACGACTAACCCGTTAAAAAGTCTATTATTTTTGAACTCACTCAAATATCCATCTGCTGTTTTAAAAAGCCCTATAGGAACATTTTCCTCGCCATAAAACCCGCCGTTAACCAAGTAAGAACATTTTTCTTTTTCAAGTATTTCCGTTGACGAAATTTTATTTTCAAAGTTTGAGATTAGATTCACAAAGCTATTTGGATTCAAAGTAAAACCAGTCACAGTAAAACCCGACATGGAAAAGTTTGTGCTGGTACTTTTTTCAAAAACTTCTGCAACTCTTTCTACCTCTTTTGGAGATTCCCTCTGTAACAGATCAAAATAAAAAATGGCTAAAAATCCCAAAATTATTACAGCCAGTATTACTTTCATATAATAATGTAGTATATTATTTATAATGTGGCCTTCCAATAAACGCCTGTTTTTTTTAGCTCTAGCCGGAATCATTTCCATCTTTTTGATAGGCCTAATAACTCTACTTTTCCTCAAAATCAAAAAGCCCACAAATCTAAGACCAGACAATAAAGAGCTTGCTACCAATACCAGCTCCCAGAGCATTGTCATTAAAAAGTTCGAATCTGAAGAGGAAGTGGGCAAATATATACTTCAGAGTGAAAGTGATAGTTTACTTGGAGCCGCCTTTGGCCGAAACATTCAAACTTTTGGTCTTGATGGTAGTGAGATTGGTATTGGAGCACCTGGGATAGGATCCGATCTTAAACAACCCGTGCTTGAAAGATACTCCGAAACAAACATCCAAGTTCCCGGCATTGACGAGCCTGACATGGTCAAAACCGACGGCAAACAAATTTATTATGTTCCCAACCAAAACTATATTTACTCATTTAAAGACACGTTCCATGACCCCAACAAGACAATGGTAAACATTATTAAAGCTTTTCCTCCAGAAAATCTCTCAAAATTAACAGAGATACAGGGAGGTGGTAGCATGCTTCTTACTGGCAACACCCTGGTAACATTCGGTTCGAATACGGTTAAAGGACTCGACACAACTGAACCTGACAAACCAAAAGAAATTTGGAAACTAAACCTAAAAGATAATGTTTCTATCGAAACGGCACGTTTAAAAGACGGCAAAGTATTCTTGGTTACCCGTGCCTTTTTAGACAGGTCCAGTCCTTGTCCTAAACCTATAATTGAGGCCAATGGTCGTGAGATGGTCATCGACTGTGTTGATATATATTACCCGACAGTCAAGTCAAATACCGACTCTTTGTTTACAGTCTTGGTAATTGATCCCAAAAATGGTGACTATTTGCAAAACGCCACGTTCATTGGCTCATCAAGTAACTCAGTTTTTTATATGTCGCAAAATAACATTTACATTACCTACCAGCTAGCCACTGATTTTGTGGAATTTTTCTACGGTTTTATTACCTCAAAAGCCCAGGACCTATTTGACCATGCAACTTTAACAAAGCTTAAGGATTTGACTAATCTTGAGATTAGTAATCAAGCAAAGCTGGTGGAGCTTGAAAGTATACTTTCAAATTACCAGCTTACTTTAGCAGATGAACAAAGGCGCAAGGTTGAAACAGAACTAACAAATAGACTAGATAACTACTCTACGGAGCATAAAAGAGAATTATCTCAAACCGCCATTGTTAAAATAAATACAGACAACTTAGAAAGTTCTCTTGTGGGAGTAGTCCCGGGTTCCCTTTTAAATCAATTTTCGTTAGATGAATACAACGAACATTTGCGAGTTGCAACGACAATTTCGTCAAACTTCATTGTTTCAGCTGAGTCTGAAAACGATATTTATGTTTTAGACCAAAACCAACAGATTGTAGGAAGTGTTTTGAGTCTGGGTTTGGGTGAAAGGATTTATTCTGTAAGATTTGTGGGTAATATCGGCTACGCCGTAACCTTCCGGCAGACTGATCCTTTCTACACTATAGATTTAAGCAATCCGACTAACCCCCAAAAGGCCGGCGAGCTAAAAATTCCCGGATTTTCATCGTATCTTCACCCCCTTAGTCAAAATTTGATCCTGGGCGTAGGAAGCGAACAAAACCAAGTGAAACTTTCGCTTTTTGACGTTTCAAAAACAGACGCCCCTATAGAGATCTCGAAATATGTTCTAGATGAGTTTTGGACCCAAGTTTCAGACAGTCATCATGCGTTTTTAGTCGATCCTGTTCATAAAATATTTTTCCTGCCAGGGGGCAAAAGCGCATATATTTTCTCTTACCAAAACAGCCAAATCAATTTAGTTACAGTCTTTGGGGAAACAGATATAGTCAGAGCAGTGTATATCAATGATTATCTCTATATACTGGGAAGTAACAATATTTCTGTATACAATGAGATTGATTGGCAAAAAATAAACTCGGAAGAATTATAACCTTGAAAGATTTAATAATTCCATTTAGAATGTAATGAGGGGGTGAGTTATCTTGGAAAAAAAGACTCTAGGGTATCAAATATTTGCACTCGCTTTGTTTGCAGCCATCATGATATTACTGCCACTTTTGACAATGATTAACCGAGGAAACCCTCAGGTTAAAATGGTAACTGCATCACAAGGCAAGTAAAATCTATATCTTCTTGTTGCAGCCACAACTTCAAAATACTATAATGAAGCAAGGCTTGTTAAGCCTTTTTTATGCCCGGAAACAAAGTTCTTCCAACAGAAATTAGCAAAGAAGTCCAAAAAAGTTATTTGAATTACGCCATGAGCGTAATTGTCGCAAGAGCCCTGCCTGACATACGCGACGGACTTAAACCCGTGCACCGAAGAATTCTTTTCGCGATGCATACAATGGGGCTCACACACACATCCGCATTTACCAAAACAGCAAAAGTAGTCGGTGAAGTGCTTGGAAAATATCACCCCCATGGTGATATGGCAATTTATGACGCGCTTGTCAGGATGGCTCAGGACTTTACTCTCAGATATCCTCTAGTACAGGGCCAGGGAAATTTCGGATCGGTTGACGGAGACCCGCCGGCTGCCATGAGGTACACGGAAGCCAGACTCTCAAGTATCTCCGAGACAATTTTAAAAGATATCGACAAAGATACCGTCGACTTTGCTGATAACTTTGATGCAACCCTTAAAGAGCCAAAGTATCTACCGTCCCTTATTCCAAACCTACTGCTGATGGGTTCAGAAGGAATAGCCGTTGGAATGGCTACTAAAATTCCCACACACAACCTGGGTGAAGTAGTAAGCGCAATAGTTACCACAATCAAAAAAGGTAGGGTCGTCGAGATAGAGCAAAAAAGGCGCGAAAAGACTGACTTTTTTATTAAAAAAATAAACTTGATTGCCGAGGGTGTTGAAAAGAAAATTGAAGAAAAAGACCTTTCAACTTCCGAAGTGGGGTTTGAAAGCGACATCACAGTTGACGAACTTACCGAAATATTACCAGGTCCAGATTTTCCAACAGGCGGTGCCATATACGACGCAAAAAGCTTGACTGAAGTTTATGCATCGGGTAGGGGGAAAATAGTAGTTCGCGGAATAGCAGAAATTATAGAAGGTGCAAAGGGTAAAACCCAAATAATAATTTCAGAAATTCCTTACCAAGTGAACAAAGCCGAACTTGTAGTCAAAATTGCAGAGCTTGTAAAAGACAAAAAAATCACGGGAATATCGGGCCTTAGGGATGAGTCCGACAAGGATGGAATGAGAGTAGCGGTTGATCTTAAACGAGACTCAAAACCCAAGTCGGTCCTCAATAACCTCTATAAGCACACAAAGCTCCAGACCACTTTTCCTGCAAATTTTGTCGCCCTAGTTGATGGCACTCCGCATCTTGTCAACCTGAAGCAAATTCTCGTTGAATACATAAAACACAGGCAGAAAGTAATCACTAGAAGAACTATTTTTGATTTGACAGCTGCTAAAAAAAGAGCTCATATTTTGGAGGGTTTGAAAATCGCCCTTGATAATCTCGATGCTGTAATTAAAACAATAAGACAGAGTAAAACCCAAGAGGACGCTAAAAATGCGTTGATGAATAAATTCGGTTTGACTGAAATTCAAAGTAATGCAATCCTCGATATGCAACTTAGGCGTCTTGCAGCTCTTGAGCGCCAAAAAGTAGAAGACGAGTGGGAAGAAGTCAAAAAACTCATCGACAAATTGTTAAATATATTAAATAACCCACAAAAAGTGTTAGATATTGCAATCGATGAACTAACGGACTTGAAAGAAAAATTCGCTGATTCCCGAAAAACCCGAATTTACAAGCAAAAACTAGGGGAGCTTAAAGAGGAAGATTTGGTTGCCAAAGAAGACGTCCTAATTACTGTAACTAGAACTGGCTACATCAAAAGGGTTCCAAGGAGCACTTATAAAGCTCAAAGAAGGGGAGGGAAAGGGGTTGTTGGAATGACTACAAAAGAAGAAGATGAAATTGAGCTTTTTGCTTCAGCAAGCACACACGACACCTTGCTATTTTTCACTGACCGAGGAAGGGTTTTTGGAAATAAAGTTTGGGAAATTCCAGAAACGTCAAGACAGTCAAAGGGACAAGCTTTAGTAAACTTTATTAATCTGGAGCGTGATGAACAAATAAGATCCATTTTTCCAATGAACGGAGAGTCTAAAAAGTATCTTATAATGGCTACCGTTAAGGGTGTTATCAAAAAAACAGCTCTTGAAGCTTATAATAACTTACGCACAAATGGGCTTATTGCAATCAAGCTTACTGAAGGAGATAAGTTAATCTCCGTACGAAGTACCACAGGACATGATAACGTAATGCTTCTCTCCAAAATGGGTAAATCAATACGCTTCTCCGAAAATAATGTGCGACCAATGGGCAGAGCTACCACTGGAGTTCGAGGAATAAAACTTGCAAGCGGCGATGAAGTGATAGCAATGGAAGTTTTTCCTGAAAAAATAATTATTCCAGCGGACAAGCGCAAAAAAGTTTACAGAGATATTTTGACGATCTCACAAAACGGCTTGGGCAAGCGCACTAGAATCAATTTATTCCCACAACAAAGAAGGGGTGGAAAAGGAGTGAAAGCAGCGATAGTAAATAGTAAAACAGGAAATCTTGTTTCAGCAGATCTCATTGACCAAATCGTCGATCAAATGGTAATAACGAGTAAATACGGTCAAGTGATAAAGCTTCCAGCAAAAAATATCCCACAGCTCGGAAGAGCAACTCAGGGAGTAATACTCATGAGGTTTACCAAGAAGGGGGATAGTGTTGCAGCTGTGACAACCTTAGAAAAAGCTGTTGAAATGGAAGAAGAAGCTCCAAAGTAAGGTATCACTTAAAATACAAATCTACCTCCCACGACCATGGAATGTCTCATGAATTTCCCTGAGTTGTTTATTAGTTACATGGGTATAAATTTGGGTTGTTGATATGTTTTTATGCCCGAGCATCTCTTGGACCGAACGAATGTCTGCTCCTGCCATAAGTAGGTCGGTTGCAAAACTATGACGGAGGACGTGTGGTGTAGCTTCTACAGGAAGTTTAATTTTTTTTACATATTTTTTAACCATTCTTTGAATCGATCGGGGAGTAAGACGAACCTTCTCGTCTGTTATTGTTGGATCTGTCTTCCCTTTATGCCGGATAAAGAGGGGATAAAGGTGATCATGTCTCGCCTCCAAATACTTATTTAGCCACTCTGCCGCTCGTGTAGACAAAAACACTACTCTAGCCCGTCCCCCTTTGCCAACAATGCCAAACTCACGCCTATCAAGATCTACTTTGTCACGATTAAGCATAACCAGCTCCGACACACGAAGACCGGTAGAAAACAGCAATTCCAATATTGCTTTATCGCGTTTACCGTTTAAAGTTGACAAACTCGGAGCGTTAAGAAGCCTATCTACCTGGTCGCCCGACAAAAATTTTACTTTCCGGTCTTCTACTTTTGGCAGATCAATTTTATCGGGAGCCATTACTTTAATATCAAGCTTCGTTAACCAGCGCAAAAAAGACCTAAGAGCTATTATGTGGTATCCCTGGGTGCGCCTAGATAAATTACCACCCAGACTCCCATGTAGTCCCGGATGCGAAGGCAGTCGTGATAAGTAAACTCTATAGTGACGAATTATCTCCGGGTTTATTTCATTTATCGAAAGAGAATATTTGTTATTTGTAAGCCATTGGGTAAATCGATTTAGATAATGCCTATAGTTTCGAATCGTTAGAGGGGAAGAGCCCTTTTCTATTTCCAAATATTCCAAAAATTCTTCTATTTTCTTTTGAAGTTCATTTTGGGCAGACATCTTCTAGTAACTCAATAAATCAATAATTCAGTTTATACCAAGCTTGCCCAAGTGTCAATATTGTGCGACAAATATGTGTGTGGACATATCAGCTCACTCGTACACTCTTACTAATCTCATTGCTTTTTGCCTTCACCATTTCATTTCTAAGGCCCCTTCAGGGCACTGGATATATAGATACTCATTAATTAATCATCTCTTATCACTTCTCTATAGAGAAACCCCCAAAAGGGGAGAGACTTGTAATCACAATCGGTTTCAAGTGTATAACTTCGGCATATGTTAGGGTTATGCTTTACTAAAAACAAAATTGTTAAAACGGGAATTAAGAAAATAAGCTTTAACCTCTAGCATTACCAAGAAGTAAATAAAACTTTTATCTTTACGGCGTAAACCACGTAAAAAGTACTTCCCCCTTGGATATCCAACATGCGTCGCAAAAGTATTATTGTGCGACTTTATATAGAACTCCCCTTTAAAGATGGGCGATCTCTTTGAGTACTAAAAAATCCTAACTAACCCAAATCATATATTTGCTCCCACAAAGATGTGTGCTTACAATTTAAAGGGATTATTAACCTTATTAACCCATGGGGTGTCGGTAGTTGTTACACTTATCCACAATTGTGCCTGTTGAATATATCATAACATATCAAATGAATTTGTTTCGGGTTTTATGTGGCCTATAATATTTAAGTGTCGTGAAAATAAACCATAGTAATTCGTGAAAGATTATTTTTAAAATAGGTTTTGTACCTTTTGTCTCTCCCCTCTTCCCCGCGCTTATGTCATCCTCCCCAGTGAGTGACAAAAAGCATTGCAACAAAGACTAATACACCCAATATTATATAATCTTTAACAGTATCTTTAAAAAGTCTGCCCTCAATGTAGGCTTGCCCCAACCCTAAAAAAATATAAATTGAAGCTGTCAGAAAAACTGAACCAACCACTACCGTAACAGGCCAGAAATACAAAAGGGCCGCAATCTGTCCAACGAGTAGTGACGAGACCAAGGACTGGGTAAAAACTTGCCGACTAAATGACTTATTTAAATCGCTTTCCCAAAAACCTTGGAAAAAAAGTAGAAATGACACAAAGACTATTAAAAGTATATGAGTAACAATGTCTGTTCTAACCGAAAATATTGCGTCGAAAATAAGAAATGAGGTTATTAATGTGAGAACAAAACCAACACTTTTGGCAGCGCGGGCTAAGGCTATAGTTCTTATAGCTGCAACGGTAAAAATGTTATTTGTTAGACAGATTGCATATATTCCTATTGCGTAAAAAACCAGCACCGGTACGCGAGTGTATATCACGGTAGGAAGTAAAAACCAAAATAACCCGACCCCTACAGTGAACATCGGTGGAAGTATCAAAGATAAAAGCGTCGTGTTTTTCCCTAACCCTTCCCTTAAAGACCAAACAAAAAGCAAAATAGATAATAGAGACAAAAGAGAAATCCCAAGTAGTCTATGTTGATCTTCCAAAAACTGGACAACTAAAAAACCAAGTGTTAATAAAACTGATGTGAATACAAATTTTTTTCTTTTAGTCATGGAGGGTCTATTTAAGGATTTAGTTGCCTTAGTATTAAATCCGGAATATCGACGTTTGAATGAACCCTCAAAACATCGTCATGACTTGAAATATTATCCAAAAAGGATAATATTCTTTTAGCGTCATCAATATTACCAATTTCTCTGAAATTTTTAGGTTTTTGGGTAATTTCCGATAACAACACTTCAAACCCCTTTTCATGAATCATTGCCAGCTTGCTTGAATAGTCATTAGGATTAACATAAACCTCGATGGATTCATTCGTCTCCTCTACTTCATCGACTCCAAGATCAATAATACTTAAGATTTGTTGTTCAGAGTTCTTACTCTTTTTAATCTCAATTAAAGCTTTTTGTTCAAAATTGTAAGCCACCGCGCCTGGACCGCCCATATTTCCTCCTCCCCGCTCAAACAGGTTTTTAATTTCTTGGCCAGTACGATTCCTGTTATCAGTTGCTGCCTCCACCATTACAGCAATTCCAAGAGGCCCAAAGCCTTCATACACCACCTCTTCAAGTTTTTCTCCCCCAACTCCTGAGGCAATTGCTCTCTCGACATTAACTTTGGGCATATTCTGGGCTTTAGCTTTATCAATAACCATTCGAAGTTTGAAATTGGAATCCGGGTCTGGTCCACCGCCTGCTTTAACAGCAATGGAGATGGCCCGAGCTAATTTGGAGAAAACATTTCCCTTCTTGGCGTCTTTTAACTCTTTTTGACGGTGAATGGTTGCGTAGTGCGAATGTCCTGACATGCGTTAATATTATACCTCACCAAACCCCTGAAGAATAGCGGTTTCATCTTGACAATCACCTTTTCATAACTATACTGTTATGCAGTCGGTATTAAACCCAAAAATGAACGACGAGCTTGCCCAACTGGCTATTTCTGCTGCCTTTAAAGGTAGTTGGAAAAAAGCAATAGAAATAAATAAAAAAATCCTCAAAAATAACGCTCGCGATGTTGAAGCACTTAACAGACTTGCTCGCGCCTTTGCCGAAACCGGAAAAAAAGAACCAGCAATCGCAACCAGTAAAAAAGTACTTAAAATTGATCCTGTTAACTCAATAGCCAAAAAGTGTCTTACTAAATGGAAGTCTTTCTCAACAGACACTAAAGATAAGGCAATCACAGGGAATGTCGACGACTTTTTGGAAGAATCAGGAAAAACCAGAATTGTAAAATTGCTTCACACTGGCGACGAAAAAGTTGTCAATTATCTTGATGCTGGCGATGAAGTCAAACTCCTCTGCTACACTCATCGCGTGTCTGTTTCCACTGCCGATAATAAATACATCGGAAGACTAACAGATGATATATCAATGAGACTAATTAATTTTATAAAACGGGGTTATGAATATAAAGTATTAGTCAAGTCAATAAGTAGCGGAGATATTAGAGTTTTTATTAGGGAAATTTCCCGAGGAAAAGGAATGGAAAATATTCCGTCGTTTCCACAGGAAAAGCTCTCTTACATTGCCTATACCCCACCCCATTTAGTTAAACGTCATGAAACACCATACAGTGAAGAGTTACAGGAATAAGTTTTTCCCCACAATCACTTCAACATCAAAGTTACCTGTAGGTTCACCATTTTTTTGTTCGCAGCCAAACACCCTTGCTATTTTTTTTCGCGTATAGCTGTCTTTAGCTAAAACAATACAAGACTTTTCTTCTAAATCATCGTTCACTATATCCGAAAAAGACGCAAGTTTCGGGCCTAATATCTCAAGAACTTTTCCAAGTATCCGAGCCTTAATTTTCAAGTTTCCACTGGACTTTACTACTGCATTGAGGTTCTGCCGACTAATTACAGGATCCGTATAAATTCCTATTAGCTTAGGAGGCAGATTGTCCTCACTTATAATATATCCTTCATCACCGTCTTTGAGTTTACTTTTAACTAGAAATGCCGAGTATTGTCCAAGATCAATCACTGTGCGATTCTCCCTTGACACGCGAAATCCATAAAAAAATAGTCTAAGTTTATCCCCTGTAGTTAGGTTTGTTTCAAAGCCAGAAAAAAGTATTGATAGCCTGGTAAGTAAGTTTGTTGACAACAATCCCACTCCCTTCTCATGAACAAACGCCTCAACGGGTATTTTAAAAGATTTAGTTAATGTTTCCTGTAATAATAATCCGCCAATTTTCTCATTTTTGCTAAGTTTCCATAGATTTTTAATCTTAAGTTTCCCGAAACCGCGGGAAACATCCACTTCGGTGTCTTGAGGCACTTTTACCACAATTATCGCTGGAGTGATTGGAGAGATAGTGTAAATAAAAACATCGCCGCTTTCTCCCCCAGACACAATAGTAAAATTAGTTTCCCCATTCCAGTAAGACTTGGAGAGAACAAAACTTAAAATTAAAGTAACACTAATAAAAATTCCGACAGAAAATACTAAGCGGGCAGGTTTCTTTCTCATTCTTTACTTAGATCCACAAAATTTGCTCTACCAATCTTTCTAATCCCAAACGCCTTAAGTTTTGTCAAACTCAAAATTCTTTTAATGTATCTGCCTGTAACAACCTCTGGTACTAAGACCATATCCGAACCTAACTCATAAAGCCTTATTGCCTCGGTTTTGGTTTTTGAAGAAATTATTGTCAGCGGCTTTCTTGAAAACTTCTTTATATGTTCAAGTAATTCCACATTATCTAAAAAATCAGGTACTGTTGAAATTAGGACCCTTGATTTTTCAAGTTGTGCTCTTTCCAATATATCGGTATCAGCCATATCCCCGAATAGAACAGGGATTTTCCTACTTGTCAACTCTTCGTATACTTTAGGATTAAAATCAACCACGATAAAGCTAATTTTATTTTTTAAAAAATATTCAGTTAAAATCTTACCAGTTCTATGACAGCCAAAAATTACAACGTGATCCTTAAGTTCCCCGGAAAACTCCAAATCAGGCTCTTTGGTAACGACTTTTTCAAATATTCCTAGGTGGTCTTCAAATTTCTTATAAATTTTCTCAGAGTGTTTTACTAAATAAGTTGAAATAGTTATTGTTATTATTCCTGTAATAACTACTATGGACACATGACTATTTTCAAGATGGCCCAAACTTTGACCCAGAGCTACAATAATAAGCGAAAACTCCGATATTTGAGAGCTTAAAAGGGAGGGAAGAAAAGCTGTTCTCTTTTTATACCCTAAAAATCCTATTATACCCATAATAACGGCTGGTTTTATAGTAAGTACAAATAAAGAAAAGGCTAATACAGGTAAAACTATTTCTAAAGAGAAACTTACACCCAAACTACTACCCAAATAAATAAAGAAAATTGCCAAAAAAAAGTCTCGGAGGGGTCTAACCTTACTTGCTACTTCTAAGTGTTCAGGTAGGTTTGAAAGAGCAAGACCAGCCAGAAAACCACCCACTTCAAAGCTAAAGCCCATTGCCCGCACTAAACTTGCAATCCCCAATGCCCAAGCCAGACTCGAAACAAATAAAAGCTCAGGAGAATTCCCTAAAAACCGGTCAAAAATAAAGGGTAAAACTTTTCTTGATAGAGATAAAATAATAGCAAAAAAAACCAATGCGTTTACCAAAACAAAAACCATAGAAGGAAAGTCAAGTTCTCCAAAGCGCATACCCGATAAAACCACAAGAATCATCACCGCAACAAAATCTTGAACCAAAAGAAAACCAACGGAAATTTTTCCGTATAAGCTACCCAGGTCCTTTTTTTCTGAGAGAAGCTTTACGATCACAATTGTTGAAGAAAAAGTAAGAGCAATCGCCAGATATAAAGAATGAAGAGTTTGAAACCCTAAAAACTTGGAAAATAAAAACCCTAAAATTGAAGTAAAAAATATTTGCCCGATACCCGTGTAAATCGAGGTTTTACCCACAACGGGAAGCTCTCTTAAATTCATTTCAATACCAACCAAAAATAAAAGAAGCGTAACCCCTATTTGTCCTAAACCTTGAATACCTTCTTTGTCGCCTGGGTCAATGAGTCCCAAAGTAGTAATTGCAATACCTGCCATTAGATAACCCACGATTACGGGTTGCTTCATTAGCTTTGCAATTCCTGCGCCGAGTGATGCTGCTACCAAAAAAGCAGATATCTGAAAAAAATTCATTGTTTTTTAAGGCTCATACTCATTTTACATTAAAAAGACCAAGAACGCCTTGAAGATCTTGGGTTAATTTCGATTCAAATGTCAACTTCTTAAATGTAAAGGGGTGGAAAAAGCCTAATTTATTTGCATGCAGAAATAGCCTTGGACACCATGTTCTGTCTTTTCTTGCAGTTTTTCGACCAGCGTAAAAAGCATCTCCCACAACCGGGTGATTGATATACTTCATGTGTATCCTTATCTGATGAGTTCGCCCTGTTTTTGGATAAAGTTCAAGCAATGTGTAGCATGCATCATCTAATAAGTAATATGCAATCACTTTATAACTTGTCTTCGCAGATCTTCCTCCGGGGAGCACGCCAAATCGGTCGCGTCTCCAAGGCAATCTTCCTACAGGTGCATCGATAATCCCTTTTTCAGGACTGACTTTCCCATGAACTAAAGCGATATAAGTTTTCTCCACCACTCTTTCTCTAAACTGTTTCTGTAGATTGTCATATGCTTCTTTTCTCTTTGCGACAACAAGTATTCCACTGGTTTCCTTATCAAGTCTATGCACGATACCCGACCTATTCTCCCGGCTTTTAGCTAGAGGATAATTATAGTTTTGTGCTAGCCAGCTTTGCAGAACCTGCAGTCCTATTGTTGTTTTAGCAACGTTGACCACCCACCCTGCGGGCTTATCTAAAACAAGTAAATGATTATCTTCAAATACTACTTTAGGAGTTGCCAAGAAACTACTTCTCTCTTTTTCTTTCACAATTAACACAAATAGTGGCTTCGGGGTAAATCATCAAGCGATCTGTATCAATCATCCTACCGCAGTTTTCGCAGATTCCGTATTTACCAATTTTAACTCTTGAAAGAGCCTTCCTTGTCTGAATAATGTTTCTAATTATCTGCTGTTTAATTGCCGAGGTCCTAGCATGCCCGAATTGTTCGTCTGCTTCGGTATCAGGTGCAGCATTATCGGTTACCCTGCTGTCTTGGGAAAAAGGATCTTCTTTCTCGATATCTTTCTTTCTTTTGTACAAATTTTTAAGCTGACCGTTTAGAAAATTAGCAACAGGAATCAATAGAGTCTTGGGAAATACTACAGCTTCTTTTGCTTTAACTACTTTGGCCTTCTTTAAAATCCTTCTCTTCATAATCCTTTGCTCAATCTTATCAATATAAAAATAAAAAACAAACAGACTAAAAGCGATGGTATGGCGTCAAATTTACCTAAGAAGGATATCATATCGGGGAAAAATATAGCAACAGGTACTCTTGAAGCAAAAAAAATAATCAGAACAGCGAGGCTTGAAAACCCTATTCTGCCCGATTTGTACCAGCCAAAAGATTTATATTTACCTCTTAAAAAGTAAAAAAGTAGTAATAGCCAAAGAACGAAAACCATAATTGCAAAAGACAAGGGACTATAAAGGTTTAGAAAAAAACCGACTAAAACCACTTCAAATAAATAAAAAAAAGACAAAACGGCGGTTTCAAGTCCATCTAAAAATTTAATTTTTGCTCGATTTAATCCTATAACAAACCCTATAATTGCTCCTACATATGAAAGCCAAAACCAAGCAGTTTTATAAAAAATTAGAGAGACCAAAAGGCCGATAATCATGAAAATAATTACATGGAAGCCGAAAGAGAAAATTTCGTTGACTTTATAATCTTCACGAAGACCTCGCCACAAAAAGAACAAAAAAACTATAATACCAACAAACGAAAAAAGTAGTAATAAAATTGACATACTTTTATCAAAAAGTATACACTAGTTGCTACAACTTAAACACTTGACTTATGCTTGAGACTCCACATGTGGCCGTAGCATCTGCAATCGCAGCTAAAATACCCAATCCGTTAATATCGATTCCATTGTCATTTGCAAGTCACTTTTTGCTAGAGAGAATTCCACATTGGAACCCGCACTTAATGACTGAAACTAAAAGATTCGGAAAACCAACCTCAAATAGTGC
>MGGH01000004.1 GCA_001792305.1 Candidatus Woesebacteria bacterium RIFCSPHIGHO2_01_FULL_39_23 | reverse complement strand
TATCTTTTAAGGAGAGTAACTTTGACAAAATATTGCAGGTTTTAGGGCAAGTTGGGTTTGGTAAAAGGGAAAATATTTTGAAAATGAAGCTCGGTGTGCTCTCAGGAGGTGAGTTACAACGCATACTAATTGCTTTTGCGGTAATGGGGAACCCCAATGTTCTTCTTTTTGACGAACCAACCAGTGGAGTTGATCTTTCGGGTGAAGAAACTGTTTATCAACTAATTAGCAAATTGCAGGCAGAAAAGGATCTTACAATAATATTTATTTCTCATGAGCTGGAGGTAGTGTACAAATACGCCGCTACGGTACTTTGTTTAAATAAAGAAAAAGTTTGCTTTGGCCCGCCAAGAAAAGTCATAGATAAAGAAAATTTAGAAAAGCTTTACGGAGAGGATATCCATTTGTATAGGCATCACTAAAATGTCAAATAACCTTTTGTTTCTACTTTTTATCGGGGCTTTAGTCGGAGCGTCATCCGGTTATTTGGGCTCGTTTATGGTTATCAAAAGAATGTCTTTGGTAGGAGACGCTTTAAGCCATGTTGCCCTTCCAGGGATGGCACTTGCATTAACTTTTGGTTTTAATCCCATGCTGGGTGCATTAATTTCTCTTACACTTGCAGTATTTGGAATTTGGTACTTGGGAGAGCATTCTGAAGTTTACCCTGAAGCACTGGTTGGAGTTTTTTTTACGGCAAGTTTGGCTATCGGGATTTTGATTACTCCAGAACCGGAACTATTTGAAACACTTTTCGGAAATATTGAAAGTATAAAATTCGTTGATGGTTTAATAACCATTGCCGCCTCGATTATTATTTTTCTCGTTGCTAATCAGATTTCCAAGAAACTCATTTTAGGAGTGGTCTCAGAAGACCTAGCTCGATCGACTGGTATAAAAATGCAGAAAGTTAATTTGGTATATCTTGTTTTGGTCGGATTAGTTGTTTCGTTGGGAGTAAAATTTATTGGTACTCTTTTAACCGGTGCTTTGGTAATTGTTCCGGCCGCTTCTGCCAAAAATGTGGCCAGAAGTGTAAAAGGTTTCCAAATACTCTCCTCATTGATCGGCGTTTTTTCCGCTATTACGGGAATTTTGATCGCCTCTTTTTTGGGAATTTCTTCCGGTCCTGCTGTTGTTCTTGTTTCGATTGCGTTTTTTGTTTTAAGTTACTTTTTTAGATCTTAAATATCAAAAAACTGAAAAAAGCTTTTCGTAATAAGCTCCGCGGCGACTTAGGTGAGACTCAAACAGTGCCAGTTCCTTAGTTTCAATTTTCCATGAAATACTTTCATTGATTGATTTTATTGTGAAGTTTTTAAAATCCTTTTGTCTAAATCTCGCAATGGTTAAATGAAGTGAAAAATCTCTATTAGCTTCTTTGTTTGGGAAAACCTTACTGAGTTTTTCTTTTAAAACTATAATTTGTTTCGGAGACTTTCCACTTGCCCAAATAAGCCTCGGATAATTAGGATTTGGACCAAAAGTGATATTTGTAAGCTTAAGTTGGAAGGATTTAAATGCCTTAAAATCTAAAAGTGACTTCTTTTCTTTCTCTAGATTTTCGGTATACCAGGGGGGAATAAGAGTGAAGTGAAAATCCTCGAGTCTAACCCATCTGACAGGAAGATTTTGATAACCTTTTCCCCATTCCAAAATTTCCTTTTGAAATGATTTTGTAATGGGAATGCCAATAAATATCCTGTGTTTTTTTAACTTTTGCATAAAGTAATTACTTTGTAGTATATATACTCCTCTTACTCGAGTTTACAACTCTCGTAAGAGATTATGATCCCCCAAAATGTTATTTTAAATACAAATCAAAGTATTTTGGGTATAATAACCGAAAGGGGGGTGAACTAAGATACAGAAAACCAAGAAAGAGGAGTCGTTTAAGATAAACGGTGAAGAACTTCTCAAAAAAGTAAGGGAATTGATTAAAGAAGGCAACGTCCGCAAAATTTCAGTCATAGACAAAAACGGGAAAACTTTAATCGTATTACCCCTAACTGTTGGTGTTGTTGGTGCTGTACTGGCTCCACCATTGGCTGCCGTAGGCGCTATCGCTGCACTTTTAACCGAATGCACAATTAAAGTGGAGAGAAAATAAATGAAGCGCGTGATATTTGTCAGCCAGACAATATTGAGAATAAAAAGCGCTAGTTTATTGAAATTTAAACCTTTTGATTGTAGAGCCTTTCTTTACCAATAGATCGATAGAAAAAATGGAACAGTATCACTTAACTGAGAACCAAGTGATGGATGTTTTTAGAAATGGTTATGTTGATGATTGGGAGGGGATGAAAGTTTCAACAAAAAAGTACTTCGGTTACGAAATCAGAGTTTTTTGGAATAGAACTAAAAAAGGAAAGTATAATATTATTTCTGTTTTAAAAAGAAAGAGAAGGTAAAATGGAGAAACGTGTAGTTATAGAAATCCTAGAGAAAGGACATAAAGACTTTAAGAAAGTTATCGGCGAACTTGATTCAGAAACCCTGGATTCAGTTCAGGCCATAGGTAAGTGGCCGGTTCGAGATGTATTGGCTCATATCACAGCTTGGTACTTGGAGTTTATCAGAGAGATTGATAGTTTTTTGATTGATAAACCGATTATCAATCTTCCCTCAGGAGACGATGCCTTTAACCAGAGAGAGGTAAGGCTTCGGAAAGATAAAAAACTTGAAGAACTTTTAAAGGAATGGGAAGATTCGTATAAGGCCTTGATTGGAAAGGTTGAGAGTTTAAGTGAAGACGAGTGGAACCATATTTGTACAGGTCACTTTTGGCCGGATACGAAAGAAGAGGTGGGTGTACAATCACTCTTTGCGACCTACCAAGACAGTGGAACGAGTCACGAAGGTGAGCACGCGAGAGAAATAAAAAATTTCTTTGATCTTTGAGTGACCATGAAGTTAGTCTTTAAATTGGCTTCTGGTATCAGTTTCTTGACATAGTATACATAGAGTATATACTATGTATATATGAATACGGCTGTTATAAACATCAAAACTAATACGAAAGTAAAAGCTCAAGCAAAAAAGATCGCTTCCGAGTTGGGTTTTAGTTTAAGTGCTTTGATTAATGGTTATCTAAATCAGCTAATTAGAACCAAGACAGTACATTTTTCAACGACTGAAGAGAAGCCCAGCGAATTCATGGTACAGGCTTTAAGGGAATCAGAAGAAGATAGAAAAGCTGGTAGGTACAAATCTTTTGATCCAGCAGATGAAGCATTGGAATATTTGGACAGTATTATTAATGAAGGCAAAAAGAATTGATTTTTCTAAAAGATTTGAGAAGGATTTAAAGAAAGCTCCAATGAAGATCCAAACTGCTTTCAGAAGCAGACTCGAAATATTTCTCACAGATAAGTTTAACCCCATTTTGAATAATCATTCCTTGCTTGGAAGATATGAAGGTTATCGAAGTATTAATATATCGGGTGATTGGAGAGCGATTTTTCGAGAGCTTGATGATGGAGAGATAATCTATTTCGACTTATTAGGGACTCACAGTAAACTTTACAAATAGATTAAATAAATTATTTTACTACCACTATGGGGTTTAAAAATACTTTTCCAGAGATTTTGGAATAGGGCGGCAAGCGCAAAATTTTTGGTGTTCTCGGTGCCAATTGATACGCTCTTCAATACTTGGATTTTTAGGCATTTTATGGGAAACGTGCCAGTTAATAGCACCCTTTTTCAATTCCATCAATCCAGCCGAAACACAAAGCTTCATCAAGGACTTCTTTATATGAAACCGTCTGTTTTCCTGTTGCCTTTTTGTAAAAAACTATCCAAATTTCTTTTTTTACGGCGTGATTTTTAGCCAGCCATTTTTTCCAATCCTCGCGGCTTTTGGGAGTAAAAGTGTAGGTTATTTGCACTGCCACAAATTAATTATATCAAGAAAAAGAATCATTATTGGTTAAGTTGACTTTACTAGACATTTGAGATTAGTTGATGAATAATAGCTTCAAATATGGAAATAAGAATTCACGAATTTCAAATCTCGATTTTAAGAGAGCTTCTTTTCAAACCACAAGCAAGATTTCGAGATCTTAAAAAAGTAGATGTAACAAACGACCATTTTACTTTCCACCTAAATCGCTTATTAAAAGAGGGTTTAGTGGTTAAAACAGATGGGCGATACAGTCTTACGGACGAAGGAAAAGAGTTCGCTAAAAGGATGGATACAGAGGCTCTGAAACTTGAACATCAAGCTAAACTTGGTGTTGCCCTCCACGCTGTAAGGGAGAAAGATGGTGTTACACAGTATCTTATACACCGAAGGTTAAAGGAGCCTTTTTATGGTTGGTATGGATCTCATAGTGGAAAGATAAGGTGGGGAGAAGTCCCACTTGAGTGTGCAAAAAGAGAATTTTTTGAGGAAACTGGTTTAAAGGGAGATTTTAGATTAAAGGGTATTATTCATTACCACCACCTTCATATAGATGGACGATTACTGGAAGATAAATATTTTTGGGTTTATAGAGTTGACAACATAAAAGGAAAATTAAAGGACAAAGTTCCTGAAGGAGAAAATATCTGGATGTCTGAAGAGGATTTTAGAAATCTCGTGCGTGTGTTTGCAACTTTTGATGAGGTTGTAGAAGTAATAAATAGTAAGAGTTTAGTTTATATAGACAGGACGAGATTTATTGAAAGTTATTAGTGATGTTTCTCGTAAGCTTCTGCTTCCGCTTTTGTTTTATGAATTGTACCGTCCGGGTGATTGGGTGGGGAATAGATAGTGTATAGTTTCAGGTTTTCTTTGCTTGATGTATTGATAATATTATGCTTACTTCCAGCTAGAACTACGATGGCGTCTCCGTCGCCGACCTTATATTGAATATCATCTATAATAACTTTCCCATAACCGGATTCAAATCTGAAAAATTGGTCGACTGTGTTGTGAACCTCCATTCCAATTTCTTCTCCCGGTTTTAAATTCATCACAACCAGTTGTGAATGTTTACCGGTAAAAAGTACGCGTCGGAAAAATGTGTTTTTAAGAGTTTCTTTTTCAATATTTCCTTTGTAAAAATTCATAAGTCTTGCTTTCCAAAAATTATACACCCTTTGTTGCGCGAGAACTTACGTAAAATCTGGTTTTAAATGTTTGTGTGTAGTAAAATACAGCCAAATGAGCTGTGAAGCTATAGGAAAAATTATTGACACACAAACAGCACGTAGACTAAAGATAACCTTCAGAGAAGAAGCTAATCCTTTACAAGAACTTTTAGAAATTTTAAGAGCTCCAGATCGCGAGAAACCAGTAATGCGGGGTGGCAGCTTCAGAGTAGCAGGACAACAGTTTTTAGCTCAAAGAAGTATAGATTACTACAGTTAGTCGAAATGCTTCAATAGAATTAATTGGGTTTGACTTGAACTAATTGAAAATAATTTCCATCAATATCTTCAAAAGTAGCAATATAGCCGTATCCTTCAATGTGATATTTTCTTTGTATCTTTTTTACACCCGCTTTTTCAAGTCTCTTTATCTCGTTATCAATGTTCCCAACCTCAAAGTCAACAATAATTCTCTCCGGAAACTTATTTTTATCTTTAACTTTTGAGTGATCTACAATGTAAAGATCGCTTGATTTTTTAAATTCAAATCCATAAAGCTCCTCTCCTTTTTCTCCCATCTGTGCCTCTAGGGTAAGCTTTAAACCAACTTTGTCCTTATAGAAAAATGCTAACTTTTTGGCGTCTTCACTAAAAATAGTTACATTATCAATTCCTCTAATCATTTTGTTACACCTCCTTTTTATACCCAAAATACTTTGATTTGTATTTAAAATAGTATTTTGGGGGATCATAATCTCTTACGAGAGTTGTAAACTCGAGTAAGAGGAGTATATACCTTTACTTTAATATTTAATTTTGACCAAGTCCAAGTAACTTAATAACTTCTTCGGCAGATTGATAGGTTCCTTCTGGTAATTTTTCCATGAACCACTTTTTATCCTCTTGCGAAAAATCCGACAACTCGTTGCATTCCTTTACCATTTCCTCCTTTGTAGCTGGGTATTTTTGATGACTTTTAAGATGATCTATTGCGTTTTTCTTATCCTGCATTTTTATCACCGCCTTTCTCTTACCAAAACCTAGGACTTTATTGTAAAATACCAATGGCACTAATTCTGTAAGAATTCTAACAATGGAAAATCTTTTGAATCAGAAACTTTTAGGATTTTTCTTGAAATACAAAAAAGTAAGTTACAGAAAAGGGGAATATGTAATTCAAGCCGAGGAAGAACCGGCGGGGATATTCTATCTCAAAAAAGGATTTGTAAAAATGAACTCCATTTTCGAAAACGGTTCAGAACTTACTCTAAACATTTTTAAACCAGGATCATTTTTCCCCATGACTTGGGCATTGGGAGAAACAAAAAACACATACTTTTATCAGGCGATGACTGACACTCAGGTTTTAAAAGCGCCAAAAGAAAAAGTACTGGAATTTGTAAAAAATAATATAGATATTTTCTACGACTTGGTTAAACGTATTTTGGTAGGATTTGACGGACTTTTACTTAGCACTCAACACCTTCTTTATGGAAACTCCGAATCTAGGGTTGCTTCAGCTATTTTGATAGGCGCTAAAAGATTCGGAAAAGTTTACAAAAATGGGAATGTGGAAATTAAGCTTCCACTAACTCACCAAGACATTGCCGGTTTAGCCGGAATAACCCGTGAAACTGCAACTTTAGCTCTTAAAAAACTCCGCAAGAAAGGAATCATTACACAACAAGTTAGAAAGTTTATTGTCAAGGATATGGATGAACTTGAGAAAGAATCTTTCATTTTTGAATCTAAACCCTAAAAATAATTTGTCTTCAAATTAGCTTTTTAATAAATATGCAAAATGGTGCTACTATAGATTAGTCTAAGCTAAATATGAAGAAAATTAAGTATTGGGTCTACAGGACCAAATCTTATGTATATGAAAAAACAATAGTTCAAGCACAACTCATTGACCCTGATTCTCACTCGCTTTCGTCCGATTACTCCAATAAAGGATTCAGAAGCCCGAGGCAAAACGAACCCTACTCATTTGATTTGAAAGTTGTCTATAAAGTTAGAAAAAATTGGCTTCAACCAGATAATTATGCAGAATCTTATGGATTTAATTTATATTCAAAAAGGTTAGTTGATTTAATGAACGAGTTTGGAGTTAAAAATGAAACCTTTCCGGCAAAAATGGTTGATGAGGATGGTACCGGACTAAAAGGTTTAAATTACTTCGTATTTCACTCTCTCGAAGGTGTGCAAAATGCGATGGACGAGCAAAAGTCTGGATGGACAGGTGATTGGCATGTTGGAATACCTACCTTAATTTTGGATTACAATCAATTTGAGCACAGACCGATTATTTTGGTCGATAAAATTTATGTACCCTTGATGAGGGACGATCTCAAAAAAGAGATAGAAAGAAGAGAAATAACAGGATTTGGGTTCTTATCACCAGAAAGATATAAAAGCGGCTCTTACGGTTTCCCCCCTGATTTTGAGGATTAAAACTACTTAAAAAACTTTGGCAAATAGATCTTTTTATGAGAAAAGTTTGTCTTCAAACTATCTTCGGCAAAAAAAAAAGGGGGGGATCATTTCCTATGCGGGGCTTGATATAATTTAAAGTATGAAATTGGAGTCATTAATTTACGTTTCTGATCTGTAGAAAATGTTGTTGATTCTTCTGTTTACAGGATATTTATTGGGTAGATTCGGACACAAGTACCTAAACGTTTGGTTGGGGAATCCTAAAAAGTTTTGGGGAATAGATTAGTTATTACTTTAATGATAAAATACATCAAAGCTAATTAATCTAGAAGGAATAAATATATGATAACTGTAAGGAGGCTCCGCTGTGAAATACCAAACTCGGCGGAGGCTTTACTCACAAAACTTTCTGGTCAATCGGGAGCTTATTCTTAAGCTTATCCGCAAGTCTTCTATTGGTAAAAACGACACGGTAATAGAGATCGGCTCGGGGAGCGGGATGATAACGCAGGAGCTTTTACACATTTCTGGTCGAGTAATTGCTGTCGAGCGCGATTGGAATCTGTATTATTATTTACTTAAGAAATTCCGTCACGCAAAAAACCTCAAACTTTATCGTGCGAACTTTTTAGATTTTAATCTTCCAAAACACCCTTACAATGTTTTTGCGAATATTCCTTTTGCAATAACATCTGACATTATGCGTAAACTTACCTCGGACGACAGCTTCAAAGAGGGATATCTGATTATGCAAAAAGAAGCAGCCGAAAAATTTATCGGCATACCTTATGCTGAAAAAAACACAATGATGGCGATTCTTCTGAAGCCTTTTTTCGAGATTGGCGTTGTATGGAGATTTAACAGGTCGGACTTTATTCCAGGACCCAGTGTTGACATTATTATGGTGAAAATAAAAAGAGTAGAGAATTCTGTGATTGAGACTAAAGACAGCGAATTATACAGGGATTTTGTTGTTTATAATTATTCCCGGAAAAAAGTCGGCTATTGGACCTTTGAAGATTGGATAAGGCGGTTTAACTATTTTGTTGACAATGTTGATGCTAATCATAAACACATTATTTCGGTCAAAGCCAAAAGATTTTTGGAAGTTCAATCAAAAATTGTTAAGATCCGCCGCAGCCGAGTTGACAAAAATTGGCGAAAGTTTATTTAGGCTCCCAAACTGTAGTGGTTTCGTCGTAAACTCCTGACACCTTGTAAATATCGTTTAATGTAAGGTGATATTTATTGTATATCGTTGGTAGAATCTCTTTATTCACATCGGGGGTGAAATAATTATTCAATATTATAAAGTCGAAAGCTTTATCGTTAATTGCTGCTTTCATTGCATCTATTCCCCGAAGGTTTTTGTATTCCAGATACCAAGTGCTGCTCCAAGACGAGGGGTCCGTAAACCCGTCGAACAAATGATATTTGTAAATAGCGCTTCCTTCGGCAAATATTTTATCGTCATGATTCCTATTTTTTTCAAGATAGGTAAGAACCTTGGTGCTACTTGGCCATGACCGCTGAAATCTCCAGTGTTTGCTGAAGTTTATCCAAACAGATGTAACGATGCTAACTAAAAAAAGTGTTAGAACAATCTGGGAAATGTTTGTCAGGACGGTACTTTTCGCTCGCTCTTTTTTCATTACTTTCGTGATTTTATATAGAGAGTAAGCTGTCAGGGGTACCCAGAAAAGTGAACTAAAAACCATATGTTTCCAAAGTGAGCGGACGTTACTATCGCCTAGGTGGTAAATAATAGGCATTATCCCCCCCATAAAAATAATGAAAATTAATTTGTTTTTCTCGCGGCTTACATCTTTTCCTGCAATAAATAAAGCTGATAGTGCGCCCAAAATAAATATATTAAGAGTGCTAATTATTTCCTTGGAAATTTCTAAAGTTCCGCTTGGTTGGCTTGAATATGGACCGGTTAAATAGGATGTAATTTCACCGTGGAATTTTGCGAAATAAATTCCTAGGATCACACCCGATAACAGAAGCCAGAATAAAGCCTTTCGTTTTTCAAGCTGTCCGTTTTTGAGAAATCCCGCCAGAAATAGAGGTAAAATAAAAACTATTGCGAAATATTTTGTGAGTACCGATAAAGCAAAAGTAACAGATGAAAAAAATATTAATAACCCCAGATTGCCGTTGACTTTTTCCTTTCTGACCAGAATCGCCAAATAAAAACCTATCGCGATAAACACTAAACTCAAGGCATCGTAAGTTCCCATCTGGGCAAGGTTCAAAGTAGTTGAATTAAAAAGAAAAAGAAACAAGGACGCTACCTCGACACTTTTACCACCTAAACGTTTGCCAATTTTCCCAACAATTATTCCCGTAACAAGTACACAGACGGTTGAAAAAAGTCTTACACCCAAAAGTCCTAAATGCCTATTTATCACTGCGCTTACCAATGGATAAATATACGAGCCGCCCATCCAGAATAAAGCTTTTTCCCAGTAAATTTTTCTTAATACTTCTTCGCCGACCGTTGCATATATTGCTTCATCGACAAAAGCAGTGTTGTAAGATAAATCTCGGACGACGTAGGCAGCAAAGCACAAGATGACCAAAAAGTACAAAACAACAAGCCAGTTTATTCGAATTTTGTATTCATTGACTGTCATATTCATATTTTTAGCTTTCTAAGACTTCGCTGGTTTTAATACTCAAACTTGGGGAAGAGGGGTAGACAGTACCGTGCGAATTTCGAATAGCACCGTTAGTCGAAAGCTTAATGCTGACTCTCGGTGAATATTTCCACCAGGAAACCCTAATTACTTGTATAAAAAAAGACGCTTGGTAAAATCCCCAAAATACAGTAGCCCAATCAAAACCCGAATAAAGAGGGGTTGAAACTACAACCTTAACCAGGCTTAAAGAAATAAGTGATAAAACAAAAATTTGGGGCAAAACTATGTGTAGGTAATTCCCGTATTTATTGACTTTCCTGGTTACTTTGTAAGTAGGTTTTTTATTTGGACCGGAAAGAATAACCTTTATTGCAGCTGACGCAAAGTTCGGCGACAATCCTACCCAAAACTGGCGGATTCTTGTGTAGGGGATATTGCCGTTATTTAAAAGGAAATAAATTTCAAGGGACAGGAATGAAGGAAGCAGATATTTTGTGTGTGTTATTGCATCGACTGATGTCGGCCACTTTCCAAGAAATAGGCTAAGGGACGTTAGGGCTACAAGGGTTAGAACCGCAAATCCGTTTAGATAAAAAAGGGGAGTTTCCAGAAATTGAAGTTTTTGATTAAAGGTAAGACCTTTTTTAAAAAGAGGATTATCCCAAAAGAAAATTCGTAAAGCATCCGTTGCCCAAGTCACTCTTTGCTTAATAAAATTGGGCAAGTCTTCCGGTGCCAAGCCTTCGGACAATGGTTCGAAGTGGTACCTTGAATCCCAACCTTTTGCGAGTAAATTATAAGAAGTAGTTAGGTCCTCTACCATGTTCCAGGTGGAGAACCCACCAACCGATTCCAATGCGGAAATCCTCCAGACTACGCCGGAACCGCATGCAAACATGGCGTTATCCGCGTCTTTTGAAGCAGCGGTTCGGCCGTACCACATCATATCACGGTTTCCAAAAGGGTCATCCTTTGTAACTTTGGCTTGTTTTATTGTTTGGACATAAGCTATGTTTGGATTTGTAAAATAACCAACAGTTGCATTCAAAATATCTCTGTCAGCAATTTCGTCAGCGTCTTGGGTAAGAAGAAGATCTGTAATAGGGAAGTGTTTTCTTAAAAAAGAAACGGCTTGGTTTAAGTTTCCTGCCTTAGCTTCCTTGTGGGGGTTTGTGTGAATAAGAAAAAGTCTATCGCTAGAAAATTCTTTAAGCATAATTTCAAGATCGGATTTTTGGCGAGGGTCACTGTCGTCGTTACTTACAACAATCACAGTCTCACCCGGGTAGGAAAGCCCAAGCAGCGATATTACTGTTTTTCTGATGATGTTAACTGGTTCTTTATATGTCGGTACGATAATTGCGACTCCTGGATGGTTTTCCGGTAAAGGCGGTCTTTTTAGCCTGTACTTTATTTTCCAGTGGTTGATTATGGACAAATTTACTAAAAGAAAACTAAAAGCTTGGCAAAAGAAGAAAGTGTAGCCAATTAACTTTGCCTCGCTGTTTAGGTGAGAAGAAAGCCAGAATAAATAGATGGCCGTTGTAACTATAAAGGTAATTCCGGCTATCCTGTAATATTTGTTTTTGATTACGTACCTTTCTGCCTTGTTTTGCATGGTTTAGATAAGTAACCAAATACCATATATAGTATCG
>MGGH01000003.1:9488-22654 GCA_001792305.1 Candidatus Woesebacteria bacterium RIFCSPHIGHO2_01_FULL_39_23 | reverse complement strand
AATTAAAGTAGTTAAAATCCACTCCATTAGGTATTATGTCAACTTTTATTCCAGGAATAAGTTGACGCATTTTTGCCTTATCATCATCAGACACCGCCACCAATCGGTTTGTTTTTTTCCAAAAATAAGTTTCCCAAAACCTAAGTTTCAACACATCAATCATAAAAAGCGGTCTAAAAAACCACTTAACTTCATTATCCACGTAATGCTTGTAAACTTGGAACTCAATTGTTTGCTCCACTAAAATCGAGGGTAGGTCAGTTTTTGGAATATGAGGCATAACATAAAATGTCTCGGCGTGAATAAGATCAAATTTATCTTTCTCAAGAATCTCCTTAATAGCCATCCTTTCTTCAAACGAGAAGTTTCTTATAACCAGAAGCGGGTACCAGCTAAAGACGGTAAGTAAGAGATTTCGTATAGTCCAAGGAGATTTTGGACGCTTAAATACCATCACTCTCTCGCAATATTTTTCAAGCTCCGGTATAAACTTCTTCTCAGAATCATCTTTAATAAGTGAAAATAGAGTTATTCTGTGTGTTTTAGACATATACTTTATTATGTTGTACCAACGGGTCTGACCACCTGAAGTCGAGGTGTTAGGCAGGAAAGGCACAAGCATCAATATTTTCATAGGCCCTCCTTCATTCTTAAGTCGACAATTACATACCTATCAGTTTTCTCTATAACTTTATAAATCTTCATGGCTTCTTTTGTGTCTTTATCGAAATTTACTGAAACCAGAAACTCCGCACCCTTTTCGATTAATTCAGGAATACTTGAGTCAACTACCGGCCAACCCCATCTTTTTGTCTGGTATAAAAATGCCGTATCTCCATTGTAGGGAGCAATTACTTTTGAACCTTCCGGCGCTAATCTATCAAGTACCCTTCCCGCTTCAATTATTTCAGGATGGTTAATCTTGTAAAACTCTTTAATTCTATCCAAACCTAGAATAAACATGATAAAAACCAGAAAAACAGCAATAAACTTAGAAAGATAACTCTTCTTATTCTCCCAGTAACTTAAAAATCCTTGAGCAAGTATTAGGGCAATAGCTGGAATAATAAATATCTGGTAGTAATCATGACGTATGTTTGCAGTTGCAATAATCGTCAGATATATTATATTTCCTAAAAAAAATAGTTTTAGAAAATTCTTTGATTTAATCAGACCCTCCACAAAAAGTGCAACTCCGGATCCCCCTAAAATAAGAATTCCTAATCTTTCTCCAAAAATCCATCTCCAAAACGCAGGGCGAAAGCGAATATGGTCACCGTTAAAAACCCAGGTAAAATGTGGAATCCCTTGGGGGAACTGATTTATCCATGCACGCCAGAGAAAAAAAGGTACCAGCACAATGTCCAAATAAATTAGCGGCCACTTCCCTTTAACAATTCCTTGAATATTTTTGTACTTGTTAAAAACTAGTAAAACAAGGGGGATTGCATAAAAAACGCTATAAGGTTTAACTAAAATCGACAAAGCAAACAAAAATCCAGAAGCAAACAAACTCGAAAGTTTTTCTTTGTCGATGTAAACCACAAAAAACCAAACCGCCGCAACTCCTAAGGAAACCGACAAGGGCTCAGGTAAAATTACTCTTGTAAAATAAACGTTGTATGGAATAAATAAATAAAAAAATGCTGATAATAATCCACCTGACTTACCTATAAACCTTTTGCCAAGAAGAAACAAAAAAAATGCGCTAATAAGCGAAGAAAAGATTGATACCAGTCTACCCCAGATTTCAAATGAAATTTGGGGTAACAAATTATAAAATAGATAATGGAAAAAATTAAACAAAGGAAACTCCACCATCCTGTAACCTTCAAGGTTGGTTAACCCAGTCTGGATACTTGAGACATCATGATACTTAGGGTAGAGAAGATTTAAGCCTTCCTGAAGATAGACTCTTGTCACTGATGCTGTATCGGCCTGTCTCCAGGAATGCCAGTCGGCAACCGGGTTATCAATTTTGTAAAGCCTGACCAAAAACCCACCAATAAGAATAACGCCAAGAGTAATAAAATCGAGTAGTCTTCTTTCTTTAATTTTTTTCATTTTTTAAATAATTTTCTTGACCGCATCGAAATAAAAATACCCGTAAATAACCAAAATACGATTGCAAACTTTGACGATTCAAAGATGTCAATAAAAAAAGCGTTAAGACAAACCCCGACAAACGAACCAGAATAACCGGCTACCCAAGCTTCCTTCATACCAATATTTCTATTTTTAGGAAAGTAGCGAATTAGAGCTCTCCCAAGGCTTATTAAAATACCCAAAAAAGCCAAGAATCCAACAACACCCAACTCACCCAAGAGCCTCAAGTAGTCGTTGTCTGTGGCAAGTGTTATTGAAGAAAACCCGGTACCGACTAAAGGATTTTTACTAAATGCTCTCATAGCTCTAGGCCATTCTACATTTAATCTGATTGAGGTAGACCTGTCTTCAAACACATTTTCGTTTTTCTCTTCTGATGCTCGTGCTACAAAACTAGATCCAACTTTTGAAAAGGTTACCTCAATAATACGGGAGTATCTCTCTATCAAATTTGACGAGAATGCAATAAAAATAATACTTATTAAAATAGCAATTACAATTGCCTTGTATTTTTTAAGAAAAGCTAAACTTATAGAAACAGCGACCAAATAAGAGACGATAGAAATTCTTGATACAGAATTAACCAATAACCACAATGACGCCAATATTCCAAGACAGAGAGCAATTTTTGAAATTCTATTCTTGAAAACCCAAAAACTAGTATAAAAAATCGGCGCAACAAGAATGATAAAACTGGCCAAGTCATAATGCCCAGCAAAAGTTGAGTTTAGGTGTCCTCCCGGAGTGTAAGTTAGTGCCACGCCTTTTGAATATTCTTGGTTTTGTGTAGTTACAATTGGCAAGTTGAAATACTTCTGGAGCACTCCATATACAAAAGCGTAAATAACTACCATAAGAAGACATGTTGCGTAAACTTTTAAATTATAATTTTTGTGGACAGTAACAAGGGCGATAAAAAAAGGCACAAAATACTCGATTCGGCGAAGATAATGAAGAATGCTAATGTGCGGCTCTACTGTTTTTGTTACAAAAATTGCGGAAAGGACAGAAACTATGGCGGCAGCCAAAAAAAGAACTATTGATTTAGAAACTTCGTTTTTTAAAATAATTTTATATTTGAGCAGAGCCAAACCCACCAAAATAAAAAAAGATATAAGCATCAGGAAGTCCTCAAGCCTTATAGACACATATGTTCCTGGAACATTAAAAAGAGGAAACTTTGGATAAAGAGGAATGACAATAAAAAGTATTATTATTAAATAGTGAATGTTAAGCCGCTTTAAAAGCTTTTGCATAAACCGAGGCACTCTCCTTTCCTTCAACGATTCCAAAAAGAATTATTCTCCCCAGAGAACCAATTTTTAGAAGAATCCGAAGTAGAGGATATTGCCAACGGGAATAATGTTTTTTGAAAAATGTTTTTATTCCCTGGTACTCACCTACAACCAAAGTTTGCCTCGTGCCACTTGCTCCACCTATATGAGTCAGGCTTAAACTAGGTAAGTAATATACTCTCCAACCTCTTTTTTTCGCTTCATAACAATAATCAACTTCCTCCATATACATAAAATAGTCGCTGTCAAAAAAACCCACATCCTCAAACACTTCTTTGCTCATTAAAAAAAAGGCACCTGTAACCCAATCTAGCTCCTTCTCCTCTTTATAAAATGATTCACCCCTCATGAAGGACTTGGATTTCATCGGATGAAAAGGCTTAATAAGATTGTCAACTCCAGGAACATCCTGAATCGTCATCCAGGAAAAAACCCTCACTAGTGTTGGAAAATAGCCACCAGAATCTTGCAATGTCCCATCAGGATTTTTTAAAGCGCAGCTTGCTATACCTATCTCTGGGTGCAACTTTTGCCATAAGACCATTTTCCCTATCACGTTATCGTATACTTTCGTATCTGAATTAAGAAGCAGAATAAAGTTGCCTTTGGCTATTTTCATCCCCTGATTATTTGCGGAACCAAAACCGATGTTTTTTTTATTTTTTATTATTCTTAAATTTTTTATATTAAGGCTACGTAATACTTTTACTGAATCATCTCTCGAGGCATTGTCCACTACAATAATTTCAAAATATATTCCTTTGGTATGTTTAACAACTGATTTAACACACTCACAAGTGATGTTCATCGTGTTGAAGCTTACTATAATTATCGATAAGTCCATAGTTTTTTGGCCTCCTTAAACAAGCCTTGTAAGTTAATTGTAAAATTTTTCAAAACAAACCAAAATACAATGGATGTAAGAATAAAAACAAAAATTCTTACCGCCATTAAACTTGGAACGAATTTTACGATAATTTTTTGTTTCCAACTCTGCCCCTTTATAAATATTGCATCTTTCTCGTCACTTGGTTCAAAGCCGTTTATAAAAAGCGATTTCTTAAAAGGCACTACCAATTCCTGTAAGAATGTGCTTCTGGTCTGGTCGCGAATAAGTATTTTAGATTCCTCAGGAGGATAGTTGAGTAAATACCCACCAAACAAACTTTGATAGTGACTCAAAACTTCGTCTCGGCTGTAATTCGTAAAATACGCTCTCCTTAAGTGTGTTTCCGTATCGGCTGGTTCATCCGACTGGATCGCGTCTTTTGGTGGAAGTGGAAAATCGCTTAAGGGTATTACCAGGTAAATTAGACCGATAAAACAGAAAAATAGATATATTATTTTAAAGATTTTTCTCATTGGAAAAGCCTTGCACGACCCAGCGAATATTTAGGGTTCTTGAGCTTTCTTTCTCCAATTTCTTTTGCAGGTACACCCGCGACGATCGAAAAATCCCTGACATTTTTAGTCACAACCGCACCAGCTGCAACAACTGCGCCCGTGCCAATTTTAACACCGGGTAGAATTATCGCTCGTGGCCCAATAAACACATAGTCTGATATTTTGACCATTCCGTTAATTGCTTTAAAACTAGGAGAATTGATGTCGTGTTCGGAATTATATATCATCACCTCTGAGGCTATATCTACATGATCACCCATAATAATGGGTGCTCTGCCATCCAAAAATGCCCGCTCTCCAACGATTGTGTCTCTACCAATATTTACCCCATTTGGATCAAAGAATTTACAGCCCATATGAATAATGCTATTTCTGTCAATTTTTACTCCAGCGATCTTAAACACAAATCGGCGAATTGACCAAAAAGGAAAATATAAACTAACGAAATGAACGCCATATAGCTTCATGTCCAGAAACCAGTTGCTGACTCTCTTAAGACCTTTTTTCACAGCAGTATTCACACGAAGTTTTCTTCCGTCTTTATCTGTGAAATTTATGCCGTTCTTTGTGAAATGAATATTTTCTGAGTACAACATATTTTAGTTATTTTTCATTTGCCCTTGTTAAGACCTTCAAGATCTCTCCTGCACTTTTTTCCCAAGAGAATTTTCGAGCCTGCTTTAAACCTTGAGTTACAAGTTTATTATACCTAACTCGAGGCATAAATATCACTTTTTTAATGGCGGTTTCCAAATCTCTCAGGTTATAAGGGTCTATATATATTCCAGCTTCAGCCACGACTTCAGGAAGACCTCCAACCTTACTTACAATAACAGGCGTACCTTCTGCCATTGCCTCAAGAGGGTCAAAACCAAACCCCTCCCAAAAGGACGGCAACACCAACGCTTTCGCCCCTTTTATCAAAAATGGCTTATCTGACTCAGGCAGAAAACCTGTAAATATTACCGAGTCGGACAAATTCAAGTCTTTTACTTTTTCAAAAATCGACTCGAAAAGCCATCCTTTCTTACCACTAATGACAAGTTTCATCCCACCTAGTTTTGGAGAGATATTACTCCAAACCTCAAGTAATCCTTCAATATTTTTACTAGGTTTCAAAGTACTAATAAACAATATGTACTTACCAACTATAAGATATTTTTTAAGCACACGTCGCACATCCTTTTCATTTATCTTAGTGTTAAACATCTTTGCATTATAAGCCAAGCGGGTGACAAAAGTTTTATTTGAAGCGAATGGATAATGTCGTACAATATCATTTCTTGTGCTGTCGGAAATAGCGATGATATATTTTGATATATAAATGGAAATAGCAGTCCACAACTTTAACTGCCAATAGTCTCTTTTCCTAAATTGTTCCGAAAATTCGAGATACCCCAGATCCATTATCGAGCATACTAAAGGAATAGTAAAAACCAGTGGCAAATAGTGGCTTGGGGTATAGAAAACATCTGGCCTATCACCTTTGTTAAAATACAGACTGGGCATTAACTTTGTAATAACCCACAGATTCTTCCCCGGAATAACCCTATAACTTAAGTTTTTATCTTCTTTTGGTAAGTCATTGCAGGGTTTAGAACTCAAATATACTATAAGTCTGATATCTTGGTAGTTTTTTTTAACAAGGTTATATAATCCCCATAAAATTTCAAAAGCATAGACATTTACTCCTACCCTCTCTTCCACATTTGCCTCATTTCCGTCAAAACCGATTATCATAATTTTCAAGATTCCTCGTACACTCGTAGAGTCGCTCTTGCAGTTTCTTCCCAAGAGAATTTTTGACTACGAACTATCCCTTTTTTAACCAAAACTTTCTTATTTTGCATAGCTTTTTTTATACCCTCTGCAATTGAATCAGAATTAAAAGGGTCAACCAATATTGCTGCATCCCCTGCCACTTCAGGCATGCTAGAAGCATTGGACGTAACTACGGGGCAACGGCACGCGTATGCTTCCAAAATTGGTATACCAAAACCCTCGCAAATTGAAGCATAAACTAGTACTTTCGCACCCGTATATGCAGCCTGTAGCTCCTCATTTGTTATATGGCCTGTAAAAATCACATTCTCATCTGAATCTATGTCCAACCACTTTTCTCCAATCATAACAGACCCAAGATCATGTTCTTTTGATATTTTTCTACACGCTTCCAAAATTCTTCTAGTGTTTTTGCGACTACTCACTCCTACGCTTAAAATATAATCTCTCTTAATACCATATTTCTTTTTAAATTCAACAACCTTTTGATTCTTCGCTGGCCCAGTGATATTTGAGGCTTCAGGAATCACTCTTATCTTTTGGTCATCTGCTCCGAAATTTTGTAAATCCTTTTTAGTACTATAGGAGGGCACAATTATTCTATCCACCTCTTTAAGGACCCATTTTAAGCGTCTCTTTGTATTCTCAACTACTTTTACATCTGTCAACTCTGGATAAGTGATAGCTGAGAGATCGTGTACAGTAGTTACCTTAAAAGCGTTTGATGGAGGTTGTGACCAATCTGAAGAATGAAGTACGTCTAACCCCCCCACAACAGACTCAATATTAAGTAAATGCAGTCTGTTCCACAAAAAGTCAGCCAGAGTTGGAGGGATTGGAAAAAAACTTATCCGAAAATTTCCTTCAAATTTTTGAATCTTCTCAATAAGGTCAGATGTCCTTCTTAAAGACCCGCCAAACAGTAGATATTCGTTCTTTTTATCTATTTTCAGAAGATTTTTAACTAAATGCCATGTATACCACGAAACTCCACTTTCATATATTACAGGCGATATGTCTATACCAATTTTCATCTTTATACCAATTTTACTTTAATTTGTTACTAAAAAATAGCAAAATGGGGGATCAAAATCATTTGCGTGAGTTACAAACTCGAGCAAGTGGGGTTTATCTCCTTTCTAAAATCTCATAATTTCCAATAACTTCCGTAGTTTGATAATATTTCGAAATATAAGAGTTGATACCTCTCGTATAATCCAGCAATTTTTGGCCACCTACCGAAACAGTTCTATCAGCAATTATTATCTTAGGTTTATCCACAATAATCCCTCCAAGGATTCTCTCCTGGCTAACTCTCATAAACCACGGAAACTGAAAAATAAAAACATTCCCAGCGGGCAAAGTTTGCGTCATTTGATATAAATGCGCCGGCGCGCCGTATACAAAAATTTTAGACCCAGGATTAACCAGGCTTCGAACTTCGCTCGCTACTCTATTCACATTATCATCAAAAAAAATAATTTTTCCATTCCAATTTCCCCTATAAAATTTTACTCCCCAAACAAACGCAACAAACAAATAGCCTAACCCCAAGTAAACCATAAGTCGATTCTTAATTCTCGTCACAGCATAAGTTGTTAGAATAACCACAAAAGGTAAGGCGGGTTGTAAATGAACAAAATCAAATCTTGCGTAAACTGCTGCTAATGCACCAAGTCCATAAAGCCCAACCAAAAACACATTCCTATTTCCCAAACCCAAAACTAAGCCCAACAAACCCACACCAAACACAAAAGCAAAGCGAATAAGGTGAGAGTACGAAGGAATCCATTTTCTTCCATACTCGGCAAAGGTTGTCAGATTATAAGTTACAGTCCAGTAAAAAAAATCATTTAAAACTCCAATAATTGACAAATACAATAACATTAGTAAAACTGGCAGCATTGTGGACAATATAAAGATAAAGGCAGCTTTCACCCCTTTTTTGATAAATAGATATAAACTAACCAGTAATACTACCGGAATCAATACTTGTTTAAAAACGACTCCCAGTCCCAAAATTAAACCTGAAATCTCCAAATATTTCTCTTTTTTAAGATTGTCTTCGTACTTCAAAAGAAAGTAAGACGAAGAAAGTAAAAATATTGGCAAAAATACATCTAGCCATTGGAAAAACCCTTCGAAAAACGGTTGCCAAATAAGATAAAGAAGGCTGGGAAGAAATACAAACTTACTCTTACCTAAAACCTTTTTAGCTAGGATAAATATAAATAGGTGAGTTATGGCAACGACGGCCATTTGCCAAAGAAGAGCATCTTTAGGTGTTCTCATTCCCAAGTTGTCAAAATTTATAGGTAAGAAAAGAAGCCCCGGGAAATGCTGGTCCAAAATTTGCTTATAAGGCAATAAACCACTGTTGGTTAGGTACGGATAAATAAACATCTCGGAATTAGGAAAAAAGGTTATCTGTGTCAACACAAAAAGGTGGACTGCAATAATCAAAGTTATAATTTTTTTCATATTCTCCTCCAATATTCTACAAACCCCACCCCCCTAAAGTCGAATTTAGCAACTTTTTCTAAACCCTCCTTATTTAAAGCACTACCAACAAAATTTTCTGGATCTTCAAGTGTTTTAAGATATTCAAACAAATAAACTGCATCGCGCCCACTTATTAAGTCTTTTGTCTTATTTAAAGTTTCTTCTCTAGAGGCCGATATTGAATTCGTTGCTCCGAAAGCGTCTGGTTTTTGTGCATACCATCTGTAGGGTGCAAAAGGTTCGGGGTTGTGAAAAAGCACGATTTCATCCTCCTGAATTCTTGTTTCAACAAAATTTACTGCACCTCGCCAATCTTCCCGCTGCTGCCTAGGGTTTAAATAATATATAGAGAGCCCAACAATGTTAATAAAAAGGATCAAAAACATAATTCTTTTTTTTGAATTTGCGGCCAATAGAACGTAAAAAGCCGGCAGAATATATATGTACCTGAAGTAGGTAAAGGCGGGAGTTGACACTGAAAATAAAAATCCCAAAACCAATGGCACCAAAAGCCAAAGCCAGGTTAATAAAACCTTCTTTCGCACAATCCAAGCATTTAGTAAAGCTATAACAAAAGGAATGGAGACAAGACTAACTACCAAGTAGTAAGTTAGTTTATTGAGGAAAGACAATCTACCCAGCACAAATTTTGTCCAAACCAGAACTAGTTGTTTTAGATTAGCTCCTCCCGCCAAGTCACGCCAAGCGGGAAGAGTCGTTAACAACCATCTACCTTTCCAGGATTGAATTATAAAAATCGGAAACCACAGAAGAAAGCCAATAAAAAGCGGGACAAAAGAAATCAAAAGAGAGACAAACCAAGCTTTTGATTTATGTTTAACAAAACCATAAATCGGAAATACCGGAAACATGAACCAGGGCATATAGTCAGTAAAGGCTAAAACTAAAATAGATGAGGAAAAGAAAACCCATTTTTGTCTTACCAAAAAGTAAATAGCACTTGTAGCGAAAAAGGCTGCCATAGAATACATCCTTGCTTCTTGGGAATAATATATATGTAAAGGCGAAGTTGCCAACATGATAATTACCAATTTCCAATTTTCAATTTTCAAACTTTTTGAAATCTTATATACCAGATAAATTGTTCCAACACCAAACAATACAGAAGGCATGCGGAGTGAAACTTCAGAAAAACCAAAGAGAGAAGCCCAAGTCTTAAGAAATAAATAATAAAGCGGTGGGTGATTGTCAGACAACATAAACTCTCTCAGGATTTTGGAGTAGGAAAAGTCGCGTGCAGCAATTGCTCCTATTGCCTCATCAAGCCACAATGATTGGTCAATAACCACCAACCTTAAACATAAGGAAAGCGCTAAAACCAAAAAAGGTGAGCTATTTCGAAGTTTTTCCATAAAAAAGATACTCTAAAATACCTATAAATTGGCCGAGGTCTGAAACCAGCTTAAACACGAAAAATAGTGGTAACCTAAAAATAATCGATTTTATAGTAGCGTTGACAATTGACAGTGGAGGGCTAACCCGAAGCATTCCAACTAAGTAACCAAAACCCCATAACTTATATCTTCTTTTTGCCATCCACCTGGACTGTATAAATACGTCTTTTAAAGAATCGGGGTTTTTGTGATAAAGAAATGCCCCATTTGCGGCTATAGCCTTTTTTCCTAGTTTTTCATACAGGGAGTAGTCATCTGTATAACCAACGTTTTCATCGAACCCGCCTGCTTTTTCGAATTCAGACTTAAGTATTGCCCTAAATACTTTTTGAGCATCAGGATAATTTGCAGGGTGCATAGCTTTAAGCGGAAGCCCGCGGTTATAATTCCAGCATTTAGCCCAAATGTTATCTGTGTTTGCCAAAAACTCTTCTTTACTGAATGTACCAATTGTCTTTCTATCAATTATCGGTTTCACGAGCATTTTCACAAAGTTTTTGTCAAAAGTCATGTCCGCGTCTACAAAAACTAATATATCACCCCTTGCATTTCTTGCCCCTAAATTCCTTGCCGCCCCGGCGCCTTTATGTCCCTGCCTCAATTTTCGGATTTCGGATTTCTTACTTCGGATTTCGGACAAAATCTCCCACGTTTTATCGGTTGATCCATCGTTAACAACAATAATCTCAACATCCTTGAGTGTCTGGTTAAACAGTGACTCTAAACAACCTCTAATTACCTTTTCTTCGTTATAAACGGGAATAATGACCGAAACTTTCATGCTGTTAGTTTCAAAAATAGATCTTCATACATCCGACTAACCTTATCCCATCCAAACTTTTCGGCTTGTGACCGAGGTTTGTTCCCCCAATCCGTGTCAGCACATTTTTCCAAAGCTTTTGTATAATCTTCGACAATGATGGGGTCAACTAATATACCTGCATCGCCGACAATTTCTCTTCTTAAGTAATCATTGGTTGCAACTACCGGAAGACCTGAAGCCATTGCTTCCAAATAAACCATCCCAAATGCTTCCCTACTCCAAGAGGGGAGTGTAAATACATCCACTGCCCGATAATATTTGGGAATTTCTTTGTAGGGAACTTCCTTCATAAGGAATCTTTTACCTAAAAACTCGCTACCTTTCATCTTAATTTCTTCTTCTAAATATCCCCCACCCAATATCAAAAGACTCCCATTGGTAAGCTTTGATACAGCTTTTATCGCCAAATCAAGTCTTTTCCCTTTTTCGAGGGCGGCTACGGCTAAAACCACAGGTTTCTCTAAATTCAATTTAGCCTTCTCGCCGTAAGGTGTAAATTTACCCAAGTCAACTCCGTCCGGTATAACTATTGTCTTAACAAGTGGGTTTACACCCTTTGCCCAATCTCGGGCACGACTTGACAGAGTTACAAAACAATCCGGAAAACACCAAAGGTTATTTATGTCATCCCAACCAATCCCGGAGTGCCCAGAAATGACCATCTTAGAACCTAAAATCCAGGTAATTATTCTAATAATCGCCGACTGCCATCCTCCGTTTAAGGGAATTATAATATCGTACTTTTCTTTAATTAATTTAGGAATCAGTTTAATGGTCCACAACAAGACACTTAAACCGGGTGGGTCTATAAAAAACATCCACAAAAAAGGCCACCTTTTTTTTAATTTTCGGTTTCCCTGGAATATATCAACTTTGTGATTTTGTGAAAGTCTCTTAGTTACTTCGGTTATAAAATTTTCCGAACCTCTCTCCTGAGCCCCTTGATAAATATTTAAAAAAACAATTTTCATTTGCTAAACCTCTCTCTTAACAATACTTTTACGGCAATTAAGCCGTCTTTCCATGTAATCTTTTTTCCTTCGTTATAACTTCTCGGTATAACGGTTATCGGTACTTCATGTATCTTAATACCCTTTTTTAGAATCTTTGCTGTAAACTCTGGTTCAAAATTAAACCTATCCGCCATTATTTCATCGGCGTTAATCACATCCTTCTTAAAAACTTTGTAGCAGGTCTCCATATCTGTAAGGTTCGCCTGATAAAGAAGGTTTGTTAAAAATGTTAAAAATTTATTTCCCAAGTAGTGCAAAGGCATGGGAGTTCTATTTTTACCAAAAAGAGTAAGTCTTAAATTTCTGAATCTCGAACCATAAACCACGTCGCTCTCCCTCTTCAAAATTGGTTCTATTAATTTTTTAAAGTCGTCAGGATTGTATTCTAAATCGGCATCCTGAATCAAAACTATTTCCCCTCTTGCTTTTTTCATCCCAGTTTTTATTGCAGCTCCTTTACCTTGATTTTTTTTGTGAGAAAAATAGCGAATTCCCTTTATCTTCCTAAGAATCTTGGCAGTTTTATCAAGCGAACCATCATCGACCACAATAATCTCTTTATCTAATTTTTTAGACAGTCTTGCATTCTTAACTTTATCAACCAATTCAGAAATTGTATTCTCTTCATTAAAGACTGGAATAATTACAGTAAGTTTCATAATTTTTTGGCAACAGCGAACACTGACAATCCAAAAGGTGGAGAAATGAATTTTTCAATCCAAAGCAAATATTTGCCAAGAAAATCAAATAACGACACTTTATCTTTTGGGATATCTTCCTTTTTTAAAACCTTTACAAACAGCCACCAACCCAAAGCTCCCAACCA
>MGGH01000003.1:0-9466 GCA_001792305.1 Candidatus Woesebacteria bacterium RIFCSPHIGHO2_01_FULL_39_23 | reverse complement strand
AAAGGATCATGTGTGCCGGCACGTTTAAAACAAGATAACCCCCTTTTTTAAGTAAATTAAACATATTTTTTACGGCTTTTTTATCATCTTTAATATGTTCCAAAACATTTGAACAAAAAATGCAGTCGAATTTTTTTTTACCAAAAAAATATTTTCCTTTTTCTATATCACCAAAGCCGACTCTTTCTCCAAATCTCTTATTTCCTTCCTTTACGTAAACTTTGTTAACATCAATACCAGTAACTCTGCCACATTTTTTAAGCTCTCCCGTAAAACTCCCTATCCCAAACCCTACCTCTAAAATATCGCCTTTCAAATATACCCTCGACCTGTCCAACAACCATCTATTGTACCAACGGGCCATATCCATCACATCCAAAGTCTTTTTACCGTGAATGTCCATGTTAATACCCCACGCGACGATTAAAAAACCTCCTCTTAACTTTCCTTAAAGGAGTCTGTAACAACGCCTTTTTAACAAAATCTCCACCCATCTTGCCCCAAGGTGAAGTTATAAAGGAGGGAGTTGGTTTGAAAAAAGCTTCGGGATAATAAAAGTCCTTTTGGAATTTAACCCCTAGCTCATACTTCATTTTCGTTTTTCTTTTGGGGACAAAATAATCATTTTTTGTTGATCGCAAGATATTTGTAAAGTGTAAATAACACTTCGCATCAACCAATTTTCTATTGGTTTTTTCACGGTCTTGAATAAGAACTCCATTTCTATCAAACAACCCCTGCTGTCCATGTGGTTTATTAAAATGAAGCTCGGGAATTTGCCGATTAACAAACCTAATATTGTAATGACCCTTTTTGCTGTCAATCGAATACATTCCTGCACTCTCCTCCTGATAATGGAAAATGTCACCGACTACGTTGTAATATGGCGTTACAATTGTCTCAAGATTACCATTTGATCTTTCTTTTATTACTTGTACTACTTGTCGTATTTTTTGATCCCACCAAACTTCATCACCATCCAAAATCATCAACCAACTAGAGCGCGTCTCATTAAGCATCTGCTGCCTGACATCAGTGAAATCATATATATCTTTTTGGACAACTTGCCTAAAATCAATCCTTTCCAAATAGCGTCTTTTTAGTTCTTTCGCAACTTTAATAGTGTCATCAGTACTTCCAGTGTCCCAGAGTAAAATTTTATCGACGTAATCAACGACGCTTGTCACAGCAAACCACAAATACCTATCTTCATTTTTAACCAAAGTGTGTGCCCAAATTGACATAAACTATTTACTTTTAATTTTCAACTTTTTCAATACCCACAACGCCGGTATCAAAAAATTAACAATATTGCCTATTGCTACAATATAAGCTGCTCCAAGAGCACCGTAAAGCGAAATTAAATACCACCCGCCTAAAACAGTGACCGTTAGGTGAACAAGTGAAAGCCAAAAGAAAAGCCTGGGGAAACTAAAATAATAAAAAACCGCACTGTGTACTGGTACTGAAATAAGAAAAATCAGTTCTCCCAAAAAAAGAATTACAAAAATAGGAATAGATCCCAAGTACTCACTTCCAAATATATAAGGCACTAAAAATGCCAAGACGGGAATTGAGATTATACCCAAAAGGGAAATTCCAAGCATCATTACTTGAGTTTTTTTTAAATACTTTACAAAAGCTTGTCTATTTCCCGTTGAAGCCATTTTTGGAGAAATCACAGTGCCCATTGCTACAACGATTTGGGGAATAATAACTGTCAACTGACTTGCCGCCGAGTAAAGTCCGACTTCAAATGCAGACAGTAACCGAGCAGAAATGAATGTATCTAATCTCGAAGAAACAGCTGCAACCAGGGTAAAAGCCGCAACCCATTTGTTATAATGAAAAAACTCAGCCGCAACAGATATTTCTTTTCCTACTCTCAAAAATTTCTTAGGTAGTATAGACATACCGACCAAAAAACCCAAAAATGGCGTTGCAATATAGACAGTCAGCGTACTCGTGAGATCAAAAATGCCAAAAACTAGAAGTATTAAAATTATAACAACACGGGCAGCATTGGTCCCAATTTGGATACCGCTCCACGCCCAAAACTTTTGCATTCCCTGCAAAGCATGGGTTACAAAAGAAAAAAATAAAAAACCACCCACCCCAAAAAATGCTAATCTAAGAGGGTTTGTAAGCTCATATTTTTTAAATAGGAGAAGTGCAATTTGGTCCGCAAAAACGAATCCTACAGTAAGTACTATTAACCAGACAATAAGTTTTATTTTTAGACCCAACTTCAAGAAGCGATATGCTTTAATCGGCTTCCTTCTTATATACCTGCCGACAAAATTAACTAGCCCTGTATCTGTCCCTAAATCTCCGACATCCGACAACAAAGTCAAAAACGTGATTGCAACTATCAGTATTCCAAAACTTGAAGGACCTAGAAACCGTGCAACCAGAATATAAAACACCGCTCCAAGTAGTCCATTAATGGCGGTGCCTGAAAAAGTGATTGTAGATTGACGAAATGTCGCCGAATTTAGCAAAGAACGAATACCGTTTACAAGCTTCCTTAATTGGTCCATTGACAAATTATACCCGTATTAAGCGCTTATATACCAGGAAAATCACCGTAAACACACCTATCCAACCAAACAACAGACCGGGTACCACATGCTTTTGAGGTGTAAAATAAACATCATATTCACCGTTCTTTTCAACCCTAAACCCATTTACAAAGCTATATACCGGATACGAGCTTACATTGTTCATTTTCCAAAGAGGATCAAAGCTTTGAGAAAATACCAATAAACCTCTATCCTCAAGACTTGTAACTCTAACTTTAAAGTGTGTGGGAGAAACGATAGTATAGTTAACCTCTCCAATATTTTTTACCCCAAAAAGACCTTTTTGATCTAATTCGGAAATTTCATTCCAATAAACTTTCTCGGCAGAGGCCGCCTTTCTCTTTGCTTCTTCCCATAGGTTTTTTGGGATAACACCAAGCGCGTTTACTACGTTTATATTTCCACTAGTCTCGATCTGCAGTTTTCCTGTTAAAGTGACCTCCCCCACTTCACTCCACCCAACATTTCCTTTATCGTATTCCAAAAACTTGTCGGGGATATCTTTATAGCCGGTAAGTTTTCTTACCACTTTTGATGGCTTTTCTATCTTTGTATTTACTTGCCCTAATTCTTTCCCGTCTATGCTAAAACGCAGAATCCCCCCCTGGCTACTTCGGAGAACTCGTGCAATAAGAATACAGTCACATGGTTTAGTTAGATTATAAACAGTACGTACTGTTGTTCCTTCAGCTACCGCCCATCCACCCCCATAATCAAAATCAGTATTTTCAATTTTGTATTTTGACTCCAAAAAACTTCTCCATGCTAAAAAATCTCCGGTTTCTCTTTTCCACCACCCAGACTCGTCAGGCGAAAAGTCAAGAGTTCTTGACGGAAACAGAAAATTGTCCCTGCCTAAAAAAAACGCGGCTAGGTCGGTAAAATCCTTTTGGTAGGCTACTATCCGAGCGTCATCCTCTGCAAATATCTTTTCGTCCAATAACCCCTCTTCCAAAAAAATGAATGACGACTGTTTAAAGCTCTCCTTTGGTACTTGACTGTAGATCTCGTCGGATCCTATTACAAACCAAGGCTTTTGGGTTAAGAAAAATAAGTCCTCGCTTTCTTTAGTATTTAACATAAGTAAGTCCTCCTTTTTCTCACTCCAACTCACCCAAGGCAATCCCGCAAGTTGACCGGAAAATACCTCATAATACTCTGAATCACTTTTGGAAAGAGGTTTTGTATACAAAAGGCTTGAAACTGAGCTAATACGCAAAAACTCATCAACCTCCGGGTAATCCCTTAAAAAATTAAAAAGCTCGTAATTCCCAACCACGCCAATACTAAAAGGGCGCTTAACAACCAGCAACGTTGCCTCGGTTAAGGGATGTTTATGATCGGCAAATGCAAACGGATGATGGGATGGTATCCAAAGAGACCTGGAGTATTTGTCGTTATTTAAGGAAATGCTTTTTATGTAATCGTATTTTATATTGTCTTGAGGCGTTGCCAGAAGTCCTGTCATTTTATTTGACCACACAGGATAAAAAAGGACTAACCAAACACCTAATACTACTAAAAACGTGAAGTTTGTAGCTCCTTTGATTCTAACTCTCGAACAAATCCAATCTACACTAAACGCTGCTAGAACACTGTAACTTAACCCAACCAGAAAGAAGAATTTTGTCGAGTCGCGAAATAATGAAAAGCCAGGAATATTGGTAAAAAGCCATTGATACACCACGCCCAGTGGCGGATTTACTCCCTTGGCTAAAAAGACACCAATTAGTGCTACCAGCGTCCAAAACCCAACCCATCTTTGCTTTTTAAATACGAAGACCGGTATGAAAGCTAGAAGCGGGAAAATTACAAAGTAAAACAACACATCTGTAACTTTTCCGAATATATTTTGAAACCAATGGGGCGCAACAAAAAAAAGTGCGTGGCCAAGTGTTGTAAAGTTTAAAAATGATAACTGGGTAACTCTGCTGTAATTTGAAGGTAGTTCCGGGGCTTTGGCTAAAATTGAGGGAAGTATCCAGTAAAGGTGCAGGAAAAAAAGAAAAATTGTAGTAAAAAACCCAAGTTTTATATATCTAAAAATCACCTTTCCTCTTTGTTTTTGCGCAAAACCATAAATAAATTTCAAAGCCACTAAAAAGAATAAAATATATAGGAAGCGAAAATCAGAAATTGAGATAAAAGCTACAGAAAGAACAAACTTTAACGATGCATTGGGTAAGTTTTTATCTACCGCTTCATTTAAAAAATAAAGGGCGAGAGGAAACAGCGAATAAGCGAGGGCAATAGAGAGCTGACCACCGTCCAATAGAAGGGCAAGATAAGAATTGGCTAAAAATACAAGTTGCCCGACAAAGATTCCGATCCCTTTAATACCGAAACCTTCTAAAAGTTTGTGTACCCCGACACTTCCAATGACAAAAGTCGGAATAATAAAAACAACAAGAGTGATTGCCCAAAATGGAAGTCTAACAAAAGAAAGTAAGCCGGTAACAACATCGATTGGCCAGGACCAAAGAGTATCGACAGAATAATATCCCATCCCCTCCGAACCCTCTGTCGACCAGACTTGCGGAATCGTAATGTTTTCTTTAAGTGCTTCAGGATAAACATAAGGGAAATCATGCCCGATATGTACTCCTGGAAGAAAGATAGTCCAAAAAAACAAAGGTATGAAGATTAGAGAAAAATACCAGCGAATCATTTTATTTATGATCAGGTTGTCTAAATCGCCAAAAATAGACAACTAAACGCACTAAGACAAAAAGCACGGCAATTTCTATAAGCTTTCCTGCTACATTGGGACGGTTAGTCCAATAAAAATACGAGGAACCCACTAATAGAAATAGGAAAACACCAAGCCACACAAATTCTCTAATTTTAACTCTTTTCACAAAATCCAAAGTAATTACTTCTTTTACCATAGCAGTTACTAATAACAAAAACATGATATTAAAAGCAAGCTTTGAAAATTCAATAAAAATAATAAACGTAATGACCCCAAATAGGAAGGAAAAAAGAGCAAACTTATAGAAAATTTTTGCACTTATCTTAAACTGATATATTGCAATAAGCATCAGGTACAAAATAACCATATAAAAATAGGGCAAGACGGGTGCACTTGAGCTTACAAACAGCAAATATAGCTTGAAAAACAAAATAAAGACCAGAAAAACACCCCCAATTACCCACAAAAAGTAGATGGCGGGAGCTTTACTTCGTGAAATAAGTCTTTTTAGCATAACTAAATACTCCGAGACCTAAAAATGAGACCACTGAGACCAGAGAAATAATTCTTCCAATTATAAGAATTTTTTCGTCTTGAAACTCAACAATAAGCGTATAGCTTCCCAATTTATCCAAATACCAACCGTTTGCAAACCCGTCGACCAAGACGTGCGGGGGTACGGTTTCCATCTCTCCATTTTCGTTAATTTTGATTTTCCAGGAGGGGTGAAACAGCTGCCTAAATGAAAGAAAGTATGGGGTTGTAGCATTACTGACCTTTATTTCATAATAAGTTGGGTTATATTTTTTAAAAGAAATTTGCGGAGGCACTATTTCTTTCGCAGCTAACTCTTCATTTACAAGAATCAGGCTATCAAGAAATAGTCGCTCAACTCGTAAGTTTTTAACTTCGACTTCGACAGGCTTTTCGAACCTACTCCTGTAAGTAACATCGTCACATTTATAAGTCAAGAAAAAATTTGAACGCGGGCAAAAATCAAATTTCTCGGCGTCAAATTCAACCCACGCCCGGGAAGATCCGCGGTTTGGGCTTACAGTTGTTTCATAGCGTTTCCAATAGTAGTTATAACCATCTATTGAGATTGTGGAATTTATTATTTGTCTTTCTTCGTTCTCTTTCTCAACATTTAAATCGTCAACTAATATAACTTCAAATTTATCTCCTTTTTTAATTAAATAATCAAAGGAAATTTTGTAGGTTGAGTAAGGATTAAAATTATTAATTTCAAATCTGGGGTGATTATCGGTTGAAACATCTACTATTTTCTCTGTTGGAATGTCCACTAAGTTTAGAAGCTCAGGAATTGGTATGTTAATCTCATGATCTCCAGTGTCAAAATAAAAAGATCCAATCTTAAGAAATTTCTTGTCGACTTGCGGTTCAATAGTATACGGTTTTCCATCAAGGGCTATCTCCCACATTTTCGGGTACTCGTAAGTGCCCTTAGAGTCAATTCCATAGAGATTAATCACATAATCTCCTTTGTTTTCCACACGGAACTGGTATATTCTCGAAGCTTCGGATAAACCAACCGTTCTCGGGTAGAAACTTCTTAAACCCATGTTTTGTAATTGTCCGCTCATGTAGGATTCTAACGCTAACAATATTTTCTGGTTCTCCAAACTTAATTCTTTTTGAGCACTTGAAAGTACAACAAAATGTTTATTGAACGTTTCAACAAAAAGATCCTTCATAAACTGCTCTCGACCCGACTCGCGTATAATTTCGTCGCTTAACTTCAAGAGAAAGTCCTTGTAACGCTTTACTGCCAGTTCTAAAGTCTCTTGACTGCCATTTTTTACAGCGTCAACTTCTATCATACGTTTTCCGAGTATTTGAAGATCATAAAGAAGTCTTGCTGAACTTTCGGTTAAAGCCATTCTTTCAATGGATTCTTTAAGAAGAATAAGAGGGTAAAATCTATCTGTTGGTAAATAACGAATAGCTGGTAGCTGGGCTCGCGCTTCGTCTACATTTATTTGGCGACCAGGATTTAGTTGAAACTGTCTAGTCGGACGAAGTACCCTGGCTGAAATATATTTTTCTCCTCCGGACAACAGCGGGTCAACAATTGCAATAGTATCTTTATTAGGATAAGTATTTATCTTATCAAAGAATAGATATTTACTACTTTGCATTGTCACTACATTACGAGGTGTGGAAAATAACGGAACAAAATTCTCACCTGAAAGTTCATAAAAGCGCAAATCTTCAAATTCACGCGAGAGCGTAAGATCTCCTTTTTCGACTAAAGCTTCAACATAATCTTCTATTATTCTCGGGTCACGCATAGCACGACGTGGATAATTAATGTCCCGCCTTAGCAAAAAATATTTCGAACCTAATGTCCCAAGTACACTTGGAAAAGCCTCCGTATTTTGAAAAAGAACAGGTTCAAGTGTACTAGTGATAGGTTCAAGGTATGGTACAGAAGTAGCAAAAGATATAAAAGGAGTGGAAAACAATTCGCTTGAAAGCTCTACTCCATTAAAAGGACGATCCCAGGAATATGTCATCCCTTCCCCGTCTATGGGAAGCGCAACGACTCTAAATCCTTCCCCAAGTGTTTTAAGCCAATTGTCTGCATCTTTATAAAAAGAAGGTACTTGTACATAACTATTTATCCTGCTTTCCTTACCACCAAAAACCCTTCCGTTCCACATTGGTAATACATAGTAAAAAAACAAAACTAACGAGACTAAAATTACTAATGTGTACTTTAGGAGAAAAGCTTTGGAGGCAAGAAATTTCGAGATCATTGACAACCCGACACCAAAAAGAATAGAGTATGATAACATCAAGGCAAAACCAGCCTTCTCAAATGGATTGCGAAAAACTTCAAGAAAACGTATATTGGAAAAGAAAAACAAAGTAATATTACCCAAAGCGTCACTTACACCTTTCGAAAACATCAGTGCAAATAGCGAAAATATTAGAAAGTACTTAAAGAGCGAACTTTTTTTTCTTTTAAATACTGAAAGCAAACATACTACCCCCGGAATAAATCCAATGATATTAACGATTGGGTTTAAGTAGTTAATACCCCAAGAGTCCCCTATTTGATAAATAAAAGACTTATCCAGCAGTCTTAGGACAAAAGGCATCCCACCCACAGCTTGACTAACTGAAACAAACGATTGAATATTTCCTGTTTGAGTAACTGCTTCAGTAGATGCGTAAGGTGTGGCAAAAGTTGAGTACATTGTCGGAAAAAACCACCACGCATGAAATAATATCCAGGTAATAAGGGTAATCCCGAAGTACTTCGTAGAAAAAAATAAATTCTTTTTTAAGTTTCTGGCAATATTAAACAATACAAAAGAACCCAGCGTGATAAACCACAAAATGAGAAAGGGGAAAGAGGCAAAACTTAAAGAAAAGGCTACACTTGCTACCACTACCAAAAAAGCGTATACATACTTTCTTGCGATAATCCCTTTTACGAATAGATAGAAAGATAGGGGGTAAAGCGCATAAAAAAACATGAAAGTATATTGAAGCCTATTTATGACGGTTACCATGGTAAAGGGATTAAAAAGATAAAAGACAGATGAGAAAAATGAGGCAAATTTGTCCTCGCTTACGAGATAGGCCAATTTATACACTGAGACTGCACCCACGGCCAAAATAAAAAAATAAAACATTGCTTGAATAAACACCGAGGATATACCAGCACGAGAAATTAGCCCGATCGCACCCAAGAAAATGATACTGACAGTATTTGAGAGGGACCCAAGTAACGCATCACTCCACTGATGAAAGGTTCTAGGTATTAGTCTTTCAAAATTATGAAATGGAAGCCCGGATTCACCCGAACCAACCATAAACCCGTCCCTAAACCATATCCAGACCAAAATTGCACAAAGAGAAACAATCACTCCTAAGTGGAATTTCGAATGTGTTAAAACTTTCTTCATGATAATTTTTTTGAAGCAACAACTCTTACAACTTCTGATCTACCAGTAAGTGATGCTAAGAGAGCTTCTAATAAAGAAAGTGGTAATGAAAAAATAAATAGTACACTTGCAGCAAAAGTTCCAACTCTTTTTATCAATAACTTTCGAAGACTCAGGCTAAAGTTTAGAACCGCTCGAGTAGGAAACGAGAACTCCACGACATGCAAGCCAGCCAGATCCAGAAGTTTTACAATACTTTGAGGATTGTAGTAGAA
>MGGH01000002.1:3951-26095 GCA_001792305.1 Candidatus Woesebacteria bacterium RIFCSPHIGHO2_01_FULL_39_23 | reverse complement strand
CAAGGCCGACTGGGAAGTAGCTAAAAAACATAATTTACCAATAGTCAAGGCCTTCGACTTGACTGGAAGAATAGTAGCCTCCGGCGGGAGTCTCACCGGACTTTCGATTATGGACGCGAGAGAGAAAGCTATTAAAAAACTAAAGCTAAAGGGATTATTGAAAAAAGTTGACAAAAACTATACGCACACTGTAGCCGTCTGTTACAAAGGAAACCATGACATCGAACCAACAATACTTCCCAATTGGTTCGTAAAAGTAGCAACCTTGAAAAGTGGTGCTCATGAAGCGGTCAAAAAAGGAAAGGTTAGAATCTTCCCAAAATGGCAAGAGATTAAATATCATCGCTGGATGGAATCGATGACAGACTGGCCAGTTTCGCGACAGGTAGTTTGGGGAATCAGAATCCCCGTCTGGTACAGTTTAGTTGACAATCCGAAAATATCTATTACTTTTATCACCGCTGGCGGAGAAACCGTGAGCGGATTTGCAAAGGAAATTAGCAAAAAGTATCCATTCGCCGAAATCGAAAAGGGACTTCAAACACTCATTGCACCTCACGATGCAAAATACAGCATTTCTAACAAAAGCCCGGGGAAAGGGTACTTGCAGGAAACAGATACTTTCGACACTTGGTTCTCTTCCGGTCAATGGCCATTGGTCACACTGGGATATCCTGCATCCGCTGACTTTAAATATTTCTATCCCACGGACGTGCTCGAAACCGCGTGGGAAATTCTAAGACTTTGGGTCTCCAGAATGATTATGTTCGGAATATATTTGACAGGCAAGCCACCTTTCAAAGACGTCTATTTGCACGGAGTTGTTCGCTCTCTAGACGGCAGAAAGATGAGTAAAAGTTTAGGAAATGTTATCAATCCGGAAGAATATCAGGAAGAGTTTGGCACAGACGCTTTGAGAATGGGACTTGTTATTGGAAACGGCAACGGTCACGACTTCAACTTTCCAAGAGACAAAGTAATTTCCTCAAGAAACTTTGCCAACAAAATATGGAATATTGCCAGATTTATCAAACTTATGTTTGAAAAGTATGAAAAAGAAACGGGTAAGAAAATCGAATTTTTCTCCAACGAAAAAAAGGTAACAATAAAAGCGGACGACGCTGCCATTCTCAAAAGACTTAGCTTGACTATTAAAAAGGTGAATAGTTCACTTGAAAAATACAGATTTGCAGATGCTGCGGAAAGCGCTTACCATTTTGTGTGGCATGAGCTCGCAGATAAATATATTGAAGCGATTAAGGACCGCGAAGATAAAAACCTGGCCCTATCAATTCTAAGACACGTTTACTTAAATAGTCTTAAACTCTTACATCCTTTTATGCCATTTGTAACCGAAGCTATTTGGCAAGAGCTCTCAATCATCAGAAAAAAAGACGGTTACTTAATCACTTCCAGCTGGCCTAAAGTTTAACCTCTGTTGGTAAGTACCAAAATAGAACCCCCTACAGCTATTGCAATTTCAATGATTATAAGAATAACCCAAAAAAAAGAATTGGTTTTTTCGTCTTCTTCATCAATTGCTACATGTGTTTGACCGGGTACATCGCTTGGTTTATATTGTTCCGGAACCACGGAGGTCTCGGGTTTAACTTTTGATTCAACTCTCGCATCTGGAGGAAGTTTCGGTTGATTACCTCCAGAAACCGTATATTGCCCTCCTCCCGAAGGAGGAAAAAGAGGATCGTCCACTGGTGTTGTAATTGGGGTAGTATCCTTCATATCTACTTCTATTCTAGCTTAAAACTTGAAATATATTTTGAAAATTCTTCAAAGACGTTTCCTATATCAACCTCCTGATAATTATTAACAATAACAGATATCACAAAAACATGATTTTCTTCAAAAAGCGCAAAATACCTTTTAACTTGGATGCTCTCTTCTGCTTCCTCTTTAATCTCGACGCCTTGAACCTCACGACCAAGGATTTGAGTGTTTATAAAATTAACCCCATCTTGGCTTTCGCCAATTATTTGAAGCCATCCAATTAGACAGTCTTCATCGTTTAAGCAAAACATCACCTTACCCACCTCATCTGTTGGGTCAACCCTTACACCGAAAATAATCTCTGAAGAAGGGTCGTCTTCTCTGACTCCACCACTAAAAGAAATATCATCGGACTCGCTGTAAAAAGCTTCTGGAAGATCTGTTCCGGGAACTGACATTATGGAAAAGTTCTTCGGATAGTTAATTGTATAGTTATACTTCTGATTTGTGTAGACATTTGTATCTATCAACTCTTGTACACTTTCATCCTTTACTTCTTCCGATGTACTTCGATTTAGATTTGTTATAACTAAAACTACTAAAACGACGATTAAGACAGCTATCGGAACAAACAATAAAATCTTAGGGGGTCTTCTTCTTGGAGTTTGTGTCGGAATATCTTGTGATATCCTAGGTATTTGTGGCTTAGCTGGTTGTTCGGTACTTGATCTTAAGCTTTCAAGTCTTCTCTCCAACTCTTGAACTGATTGTTCTTGCCCATTTTGGTCCATACAGATCCAATTATAATGAGCATTAGCTTGAAATTGCAAACCCTACTCTTTCTTAAGAGGGTTCTCTGGAGGCTCACTATCAAGCTTCTCTTCGGCTTCTTTTGCTTCTCCTTCTTGTGGTTGTGCCTCCTCCGCCTTAGCTTCAACTTCTGCTTTGGGTACCTCTACAACCTCTTCTTTTTGGGGAGGTTCAACTTTTACAACTATTTGATTAGGCTCAGTTTTAACCTCAACCTTAGTCCTCTCGTACTTTAAATCTTTGACTAAAATTGCCTGATCAACTTCCTCCAATAAAGACACGTCTACAATAAATTTGTCTGGTAAATTAAGGGGCAAAGCGCGCACTTCAATCTCTCCAAGTTGAAGAACAATAGTCCCAAGACCACTTTTTTGGGCTGGAGATTCCCCAATGACTTCAATTGGAACAGTGGCATTTACCTCCACTTTCAAGTTGACCTGCAAAAAGTCTGCATGAACTGGCTGATCGGTTACAGGATTTCTTTGCACATTGTGTATAAGAACCGGTTTTTTGCTTGACCCTAAAACAAGCTCTACAATGCTCGTTTCGCCCGCTTTTTCGTAAACTTTCTCAAACTCCCGGAACTCCACTGCTACAGGAATAGACTTTATATCCTTCCCGTAAATTACTCCAGGAAGTAAACCAACTTTTCTCAAATTCTTCACTTTTCTACCAGTTACTTTGCGATCTTGTGATTTCAAAACTACTTTATCCATATCAATACTTAATACTTAAAACAAAATCTTCCCTAAGGTCTGTATTATAGAAAAAATCTTGAGGTTTGGTCAAGGAACTCTTATTTATAACTGTTTTTGCAGCAACTGGCATAGGCTCCAAGCCAGGCTGTTTTCGAATAAAAAGCGTATATTCACTCGAATCCTGCTCGCTACTTCGAGGTTGTTTCCAGGAAAATGTTACAAGCAAATTAGAACCTCCCCCAATATCGGCTATAACGAATGTTTCGAACCTATTCTCGTATACAACGGAATTACTTTCCACCTCGCTGGACACCCCATCCTGTTTTATCACTACCTTGACTAGTTCTGAAACTTTCGGTGTAATAAGCCTAAATTGCACCCTACCTTTTTTACCATCTCCCCTGTAGTCTATCCAATAGTTTAGAGTGTTTACCACCTCATCTTTTTTAATTTCTGTCAGCAAGCTTTGGGTTCTTTTTACCTCTTCTTTAAGAGTTAAATTATCCCAAGACTCGATTACACCCATCATATTATAGTCACAGTCACAGTTCCTTATGGGTATGCTTCCCCCAAATCCAGCCAGGTTTATTGACTTTCTCATACTAAGACTATTCATGTAAACACTTATGTGTTTTTCTTTTAAAGCCTTCAGGGTGGCTTTGCTTATTCTTAAATACAAATTTTCCGGAGTTTTTGTTAAACTTTCAACAATATTTTTAGTCCAATCGAGCAGCAACCCTTCGCTTTGACTAAAATTCTCTACCTCATTCACACCCAATATTTGGCCGAGTTCAGCTATAAAATTTACGTCTATTGCCAACACTCCATCAACCTTCTCCCCAACTTCTTTCTCTAAAAACCATTCAGAAACTTCTGCTGCAATATTAAAATCGCTGCTCCAATTTGAGTCCCTCATAAGCCAAAAGTCCTTATTTGAAAAAATCTCAAAATCTTTCGGGGGAGAAACCTTACCTTTGAGCTGCTTATCCAGTGAGTCTATACTACTTATTGATATATTTTTCAGTTTTCCGTTTCCAAATTTTGCAATTCCCACCCCATAAATTAGACCACCGGAAGGTCTTGGAACATTATTATTTTGAAACAATATCAGATAAGAACTTTCTTTATTAAAGCCGAGTAAGTTACTCGCTTCCATGCCAAACTGTCTTTCAACTAAGACACTGTTTTTTAAAATTCCGTTAATTCCTAAATGCGATAAGTCTCTGTAAAGTTTGTCAGAATTAAGATATATCTCATTAAACAAATCTTTCTTGTCTAATTCTTTTTTACCCAAAATAAAATCAAAAAGCTCAAAATTTTCTTCTATTAAATTTAACCTTATTAAATTAGACTCGCTTAAAGTTTTTATTTTGTAAGCGTCAAAAACTGCACTTTCGTAAAAAACCCTTAGAAATCTATACGAAGTATAATGTCTCTGCAATCTTGTCAGTGAATAACTAGATAACTCATTTGAAACGACAGCTAATTTTTTTGCAGGCTTAACTAATTCTTTATTTAATAAAACCAACGACGCTTGTAATCCTATGCCTGAAACAGCTAACGGCAAAAATGGCAAAACGAAAAACCAAAAAAGAAAAATGGCAAGAGACGTAAGTATTGAAAATTTTGTACCATAACCGAATTTGAAAATCTTTTTTCCATTGCTTTTAACTGCTTTCTTTTGAGAAACTTTATCGCTTAAGCTTAACAAATCATTAAATGCTTTTACCTCGACCTTTTCTTCCTGTTTTTTGATATGAAGCTCCCTCGGGCTTACGCCCGTGGTATCTTCTCCCTGCGCTTCGTTGTGAGCGTAATCCCTACGAAGCGAAAAATTCTTCGCTTTCATCCACGAGCTTACGCCCGATGTTTCTCGCGAAGGGGGATAAAACTTCAATTTACTGAATTCTTCTAAAAGGTCGTTCTCGTTGATTTCTTTGATGTTCTCGGGTAGAAGATGTTTATGGATAACGTTTTGCTTAATTATCTGTGGATTGTCTGTCTTATATCCGTAATGCCTTGATAGAACGAGGCTAAAAATTTCCGAATTTATTCTCTTTCCAAAGAATTTTATATCGTCGTCGTGTGATAAAGAGAAGGTGTTTTTGAGTACAAAATCCGCTGCATCTTTCGACTGAGCAATAAAGAACTCCGAATTGTTTTCATATTTTGTAAATCTTGCCGACTGTGTAATTTCACGAAAAATGACATTTGCGGGGAATTCTCTAAACTCATTATCTCCTTCTCCAAAACTCTCACCGACTTCAAAAACGACTGGAAACAGGCTCTTGGACTTTAATTTTTCCAAAACTTCTAAATTTTCTTCATAAAGTGAGATTATTAGGGCAATCTTAGATGAAGTATTTATTTTTAATTTTTCAATCTCTCTTTTATTCCCAAAAACAAACAGATAATTTATAAAAGTATTACTTGGTATATCTTTCGATAATAGAATTTTACCCGTACTCAAGTATGAACCTAAATACTTTTCCCACGTTAAAGGCTTTTCTGACTTAACAAGAACTACACACCCTCCCTCATAAAGCCTCAATACTAACTCATAAGCAATTAAATTAAATTCCGATACAACGAGAGAATATAACATATACATTTAATATACTTCATTGTTGAAGCTTTGTTCCAGATATTTATTTAATCGCAAGTGAAATAAGATTTTAATACAAAAAAATTACTCGTTTTCAAGTGACTGCAACTGCTCATCCAACTCTCTATTAACCAATGTGTCAGCGTCAGCGTTTTCTTCCCTCGGTATATGATTAAACCTAATATCCAATCCTAACTCTTTCTCTAGTGATTTAGATTTTTTTACAACTTCTAAAATTTTCAAGGATTTAACTTTAAAATCCCCATTAAGTTGCCGCACGACCAGAAGAGAGTCAATATTAAAAAATATTATTTTTCTTTGATTGGCAAAATTTTTTTGAAGCCACTCAAGAGCCATTAAAACAGCTGTGTGCTCGGCTATATTATTGGTAGCAACTTCTAAATATTTTGACTCCTCATAAATCCTATTGTTTGCACTAAAAACCACAAAACCACTGGCTGCTGGACCAGGATTGCCACGAGCGGCCCCATCAGTATAAATAATTAAATCCGGAGCCATTGAAGATTTACTTTTTAAGTCTGACAATCAAATATCTCTCTTTCCCCTCACCAAAAGACTCTGTCTCAACATCTTTTTCGGAAGATAAATACAGATGTATCGTCCTTCTCTGAGAAGCATTTAGGTTATAAAGAGGTTGCGGTTCGTTCGTCGCTCTTGCTCGAGATAACGCACTTAAAGCAAGTGATTTTAAATAGTCTTCCTGCTTCTCTCTCCAATCTCCAACATTAACCGCCACTCGATACCACTCTCCGGTTTTATTCTTAAGTGCCATTGCTACAAATGACTGAATTGCATTTAACGTTTCTCCACGATAACCAATAAGTAAGCCTTTGTACTTTTCAGAATCCAAGGACACGGACAACGACTCTTTTTGATCTTGGACATCGACTTCGGCATCGACACCTAGAAGCTTGACAAGATCCTCGGTTATCTTTTTTGTTTCCTTAACTGGAAGTTTCATAGGTGGATTTTAACACTTTTACTTTTCTTATCCAACCAGTTAAGCCTCCCCATCCGGATTGACGATATTGCTGCACTACCTGAAAAAGAGAAAACAAGAACCAGTAAAGTGCAAGACCAGACGCAAAGCTCATCCCAATTAAAAGCGTGAAAATAGGAAATGTCAAAAGTGACGACTTTTGAAAAGCTACACTAAAGTCGTCAGACTCCTGTGGGGTTTTTTTAGCCAACTTTTCTTCTTTCTCAACATAAGGTGTCATTATTTTTGCTGAAAGAACCTGCACAAATGCAGCCAAGAAAAGTAACGGTCCAGGCAATGTTATTGGAAAGTTAGGGATTTTTATGACATCGGGTTTCGTTACATCGAGATACAAAAAACGAGTGTTTAAAGTTGTCTCGCTAGTAAATTTTAACGGATCAATAAGTAGTGAGTTGATATTGTTTATCACTTCTCCGTTTGATGACAACACTCTACTAAAAACGTTAAAAAGGGCAATCAATACAATTATCTGCAAAAGATACGGCAAACATCCGGCACCGGGTTTAATCCCCTTTTGTTTGTAAAAATCGGCAACTGCCATGGCTTGCTTTTTTTTATCATCAGTATGTCTCTTTTTTATCTTATCGATTTCTTTTGAGTATTCTTTCATTTTTTTCATCGATTCCATATAAGGACGGGTCAAAGGATTTAGAAGAAATCTTAAAACTATCGTAAAGCCAATAATCGCCAGTCCCATATTTTGAAAGAGAATTTTATAAAAAAGAATCAATCCGTTTGTTAACGGCTGAACAAGTAAAATTGTAAAAATGTCCATATTATTCTTTAAACAGGATCGTATCCAAAACCGCCGAATGGATTGCACTTAGCTATTCTTTTAATCGACATAAAGCTACCCTTCACTACACCATGCTTACTCAGAGCCTCACGACAATACTCGGAACAAGTAGGTTGATAGCGGCAGCAGCTACCGAAACTGGCTTTTAACCAGTTTGAAATATGTTTTTTGTAAAAACCAAATAGTTTGTCTCTCATTTTTCTACTAACCCTCCCCTTTCCAATAAATTGGCTATGTTGCCGTCAACACTTTTACTGTCTTTATCAATGATAGAAGTTTTGGTCAAAAACACAATATCGTAGCCTTTTTTAAAACTATCAAGCTTCCTCCGTATGCTTTCTCTAATCATCCTTTTAATTTTATTCCGATCTACAGCTTTTTTGGACACTTTCAGGGAAACTATGATCCCGACTCTTGTGGGCTTTTGGTCTCCCCTATTATAAACAGATAAACCAATTGAACCTTTATTGAATAATGTTCCTTTTTGTTTAACCCTTTCGAAGTCTCTTTTGCTCGTGAGCCTATTTCCTCGCGGTAACACTCAAGGTTTTCCTTCCTTTAAACTTTCTTCTTTTAATCACATTTCTACCAGACTTTGTAGTCATTCTTTTCCTAAATCCATGCTTTCTAATCCTTCTTCTTTTACTTGGCTGATAAGTTCTTTTAGTTGACATGAAGCTATTATACAAAAATAAGACTCAATTGAAAACAAGTTAAAAAAGAGGGGTTACCAATTTTGTTTTTATGTTTACATTATACCAATTAAAAGTTGTTCTGTGATCCGATAAAAGCTCATAAACATGAATTACAAATACTTCACCGTCTTTATGATCAACGTTAATTACTGCCTTACTTTCACCATCGGATCTTAATCTACCCGGACCCGGAAAATTCTCTAACCACTTTTGTACCTCAGGTCTTGCCTCGACCAAACTTACAGCTTGGATTTCATTTATGAATTCTTCTGTGCACTCTGTAATTTTTTCATCAACTAATTCGAACTTTCCTTTATTTTCATTAAACTCCCACCATTTCTCAACCCGCATGTCACTTCCATGGTTACCACAATCAATCAGGTCGTAGGCCTTTCCTGCCACCGGATCAAACCTCATTATCCAATCAGAATATAATTTGACCGCGTCTGCTGAGTCGTCATAACCAGCTACGATATTTTCATAAAATCCGCAACCTCCAGAAGTAGTTGTTAAAATAAATTCATTTGCTTTTCCGTCGCCTGTATAATCTTTCAAATCAATCAGGTTAACCACTCGGAGATTATCATTTTCATAATTCTCGTAGTCCTCATAATCTCTATTAATGTATACCAGCGCGAGCATGTCGTCGCTCTCAAAATTGGCAAGGGTGGGAATTTCTACGTCGCTAATAATATTCCCATCTTCGACCAGCGCAACATGATAATCGCCAATTATCGCTTGCCCAAGTATCATTGTCGGACAAGAAAGGTTTTCATAATTCTCATCACCAATTCTATAATCAGGTTCTGAATAAATAGTCAAATATTTACTCTGTCCGACTTCCTTAAAGTCGCGCAAAAAAGTACCGACTGGCAAAACCGATTCCAGTTCTTCCCTCACTGACTGGCCAAATATCTCCGGTGGGTCGAACCAGAAGGGTAAATCCCCATTCAGGCGGACTGTCTGGTCTTTCGTCAAGCTCGATGCAACAATTTCTCCTTTATCCTGATAGGTAAAAAAATGTTTATCAGGGGAAATTGTAAAATCCGTAATGCCGGCCAGCTCCGGTAAATAGTCGGGGGTTAGCTGTTCCAACCTCCCGACATCTAAATTATAAATGCCTGTTTTTCCGCTTTCTTTAGTCAACCCCCCTATTTGACTTACTAAAATGTTTTTTTCATTAATCCAAGAAAAGTATAAATTTTGCGCCAAGACGGGTAAATACTGCGGTGCGAGTACTTCACCGGACAGCAATTCATTTAAAGAAACAACGGCAAGTTGAAAATTTGCGTCGGTGTCAAACGCCTGGCCAGGTTTATAAACAAATGCAATTTTTTCTCCCGACGGGGACCAGAGAGAATCTTTCAAATAGTAGTTTTTAAATTTCATTTGCATCAAAAACTCCTTTGCTTGGCTGGTAGAAACGATCTTCTCGCTAAAACCTGATCCAACATCTACACCTGTTATAAAATATCCCCTGTCTGGCGAGTATCTTCTGGTTGGATCAAGAATAACACTGTTTAGATAAAACCCTCTTTTTTCTACCCCCTTTCGGACACCTTCAAAGCCAATATAAAAATATTCAATTCTATCGGGAAGTGGAAGGGATTGATTACCAATCAAAATCGGATTACTGTTTTGATACTTCTCGTTAAAATAAAGCCCCGAAAAGTCCTTTGACCAAAAGACGTCTCCAAAAATTTCATCTACCAAAAGCTTGGTTTGATAGGTTTCAAGATCAACAACGTAGAGTAAATAGTTAAAACCTGCGGTTGTGGCTTTAACTTCCGGAATTAAAGAAAAACCGGCATCTCCGCCATATTCGCCCTGTACTAACATTGCAAGATTCCTCCCGTCCGGCGACCATAAAAACGGATACGCATAACCGCTTATCCCAAGATCGTGTTCCAGCTTATCCTTAAAGTCAAAAATCTTCGGTCTTCCATCTGATCCGTTAAAAGCAAGTTTATTTTCAAGCACATCCTGCTTTTGGGTTGTTCTCTCTGTTTGACTCTCCTTAGAAATGAACCAATACGGCTTGAGTGCTGGAACAAGTTTTAAAACAACAAACAAAATTACTGCTACACCGCCGCTTACCAAAAAAACTTTTTTTAAAGGCTTATCTTCCCCCATAGACACTAATCAATTCTTAAGGTGGAGAGAATTTGAGCATCAATTGCCGAAAGGTTATCTATCGATTGATCACAGTTAAAAACCAGATTAGGAGAGTATTTGTTTATCTCTAAAAATTTCCCTTCTCCTAAGTCAACTAAATAAGCCGTTCGCCCATATACCATCTCGGCCCCTTGGTAGAAATAGTAGGTCTCGTGTCCGTCAAAAAAGGCTTCACCATCAAAATTCCCCTCCAGTTGATATCCAAAAGCCTTTAGCCAAGCGAGATTAATGTCATCCCCCTCATGAACAGTAAAACTAATTTTCGCTTCGCTAATATCTTCCTTCTCTCCCTCTGTATAACTTGTCTCGCACTTGGTCGTGGGAGAATAGATTTCCAAGTTTCCACCTTCGTTGCTTGCAAAATCATCAGGCATTTGGAATTCAAAACCCAATCGCGATTTATAAGTCCTCCAACCAGCCATACTAAAATTATTAAATCTTAAAGTTGAAACAATCTGATTAAATATTCTATTACCATTTCTTGCCTCGGCCATGTCAATATCATAATTATTTGAAAAATCTAAAGTAATTATTGGGCCTCCACCCGGACCTATAACATAAAGCGCGCTTGAATCTGTCCCTTCCCCTCCATAAGGCAGAATCCTAATTGCCTCATACCCATCAATAAAAATTTTTGTTTGCTTTTCTTTTTGAAAATTTCCCACAAACTCCTCAAGAGAAGAAAAAACCTTACCACTTGCATTATTATAATTAGCCCTAACCTCAACTGTTAGAGCCTGCGATCTGTCATCATTTACCAACTCTTCATAAGAACCGCTTCCAACAAGCTGCACGCCGCTTCTTTTAAAATAGGTTGGATATTCAAAAGAAAAAGAGCCACCTTCATATGTATCCCAGTCTTGTTTATAGGTATTGGTAAAAACAACAGAACCGACATCGTTAAAAGTATTTTCAAGATAAAAAAAGTACAGAGACACCAAAAGACCTGCTACAAGACTAGCTAATAAAATAGTAATAATCTTTTTAAGCACCAGCTGCCTTCTAATAACCAATAAGAATATATTTTCTTGCATCACTCAACTTTCTGAATACTATTTACTGTATTGATTAGGTCCAGAACACCATCCTTCTGGCTATTTAGAGGGGAGCTAAACGACGCTGAATAATATAAATACGGATGTTCTGATTTATAAACAAAACGGGCTCCAGCACTGATTCCCTTTCCCTTTTGATATATCGGCTCAATTACCAGATTTTTCGAATAATCCGTATAAAAAACAAGGTCCAGAAGTTCACAGCCTGTATTACAACAAGTGCAATCGGAAGTAGAAAATCTGCAAGGCTCGTGAGCAATATTTTTGAAAGCCAAACATATTATTTCCCCGCTTCTTTCCTCCCACTCCTCCATGTTTTCTCTCCATTTATCTTGTGGGGAAAGTCTTGAATAACCCTGAGAAACATAATAACGATAGGTCCCTGTCTTGTCTATTCCATTGGGAGCATTAAATTCACTAATTGTTGAAACTGGAAGAGTCCGTTTCTCATCTGGTGGTACATCTTGATATTTAAACTTTCCCAACACTTCCATTAGCTCTTTTAATTTACCAACAGAGGATCCATGAGCAAATATTTTAGGACTATTACTAGTACCAAACGGATAACTCTCTCTAGTCAATCCTTGACCAGACAACCAATAGCCGTTTCCGTCAGAATAAACAACTCCTTGCGAATAATCTGTGTTAAATGGCTCTCTATAATTAAAGCTTGCTACCGATAGATCCATTTTCCCAAAGCCCTGATTTTGAAGCTCCGCCCCGTCGTAATTGTGTATTGAAACAAAATCAAAATCACTCATTAAAGACGGAGAACTAAAAGTCTGACGCGGAGGAAATAAATATTGGCTAGTATTTTTCACTTTCGCGTCGGTCTCATTAACATAACCATCACTCACAAGACTAATTTCTTGCCATTCAGTGGGAATATTTTCCGGCACCAAATACACCTCGTTTTCGGAAGTTGCCGCTTCGGGACTTGAAACGGGTACTGCTGAAGGACTCAAAACTTGACTGGTAATCCTTAGGGGTCTGTCGGACGAATACCCTACAAAAAATCCAAATGTAAAAATTAAAACAATAATTAAAATAAAAAACAGCACCAAACCGATAACCAGAAGTTTTCTGTCAACAATTTTGTATAATCTGTAAATAGCGGTTACTATACTCACTTACAATTCAGTATACACGTCACTAGTTTCCCTACAATATCACTTCTTTTTACAAATCCAAACTGTCTCGAATCTGAACTGTGATAGCGGTTGTCACCAAGCACAAAAAATTCATTTTCTGGAACAACAACTTCTTGTTCATTACTCAAGATTCCGCTTCCTTTGACATAAGTTACACCCTCTATGTAAGGCTCATCTAAAAGCTTCTGGTTTATATAAACTTTCCCGTCCTCAGTAATTTTGATGGCTTCACCGGGTAAAGAGATAATACGCCCAATAAAATCACCATAAGACTTGGAGGAAACTTCATAAACCACAACATCTCCCCTATTGGGTGAAGCCAATAAATAAGCTGCCTTGTTTACCAAGTAAACTTGTCTATTTTTAATCGATGGCTCCATTGAAGTTCCAACTATTTGGTGTGGCTGGAGAATAAAAAGATAAATTACAACCAACAAAAAGGCTAAACCAAAAAAGACGACAAAAATTTTTTTGTACACCAGAATTATTATTCCACAAACACAAAATCGCCACAAATAGTTTAAATTAAATATTTTGTATATTTAAAGAGGAGCACCTGCTGTTTCAGCTTCTTCAGCGTAGCGTAGAGCGTCATCTATTTTACCCAGTGTGGCATGTGCTTTAGAACCGCCACCAGCACCTTCGGCTTGATATCGGTCTGTTGCAGCCTCGACGTCTTTAATGTATTGTTTTATCGCCATCCGTGCAAGCCTAAGTTCAGAATGTCTAATGCCACCTATTCTCAATGCATCTAAATCGTCTCCAGCACCTACGGCCTCAGCAACCGACTTTATAGTAGCTCCACAATCCTCATCGGGAGATGCCAGATCTATCCCTTTAAACCTACCCAATTGAACATCTACTCTCAGAAGCAATGCAAATGTTTCTGCGTTACCAGTTCCCATAAATGAATTAAATAGACGGCTACTGTCTTGTCTTAGTGCTTCTGCTTCTTCTGCACCCATTTTTATCACCTCCTCAAAAAGTTATTTTCTATCCGCAATCAAAACAGCCAGGTCAATATCCGCGTCTGCTCTTGCGATACCCTTCACTTACGAACCATACAAATAAACCGCCGCTATTTCAGGCTTACCGTTAAAATACTTCACAATTTTCTCCCTCAACTTTTTATTCAGGCTCATGGTTTTAGTATACCAAAAAACTCCTGTTTCTCCGAAAACTGGTACAATGAACTCAGTGAAACAGCCTAAAGTCACCTTCTTGGACATCTTAATAATATTAGCTGTAAGCTTTTCCGTTCTAAGCCTTGGACAATTTGTGTGGGCAATCTTCGAAATCAGAAGAATCGGTGACGAGTTCGGAATTGGGAAAATTGAACTTGTTTTTTTTCTTGTACTTACTTTTGTCTTTTTGGGTACCGCAAAGTGGCTAATAAAGTCCAGGGGCAAAAATGTCAAAACTTCCAAAAACGTTTAACGAAATATCGCAAGCCATAATTAGTTTGTACTCTCTGGTGGCAACCATCTCTGTTTACTTTATCCTCCTTCCTGAAAATTTCACCAAGACTTTGCCCGTAATTATCGCCTCGTTTTTTGTTTTTAGTGTAAGCACGATTTTTAACAATTTAAAAAAAACAAAGAGCCTGGTTAAAAACTACTCTTATTCAACTACACTAAGCTTACATTTAATTTATATCGTCTCTCCCTCCATACGAAACTTCATTGGTTTGGTAACCGAATATCTTGGAAATTCAATAATAAAAATGGCCGGTGGCATAATTATAAGCGGAGCCATACTTTTTATACTTTTCAAAACAGTATTCATCACTTTTCTTTCGGTCCTTGCAAAAATTCCAAAATCAAACACCTTTATTGCTTTGATTCTATTTATACCAACTTTTATTATTCTCCTAATTTTTGTGCTGCAAGAATTTAATAGACTACACATACTAATTGACCCTGACAAAAAACTGTTTGAAGTTATTGGATATTTCTTCGCTGGTTCAATCCCTGTTTACTTGTTTAATAAACTCTTTATACCAAAAATACTTTAATTCGCATTAAAATAGTATTTTTGGGGATCAAAATCTCTTACGAGGAGTTGCAAACTTGAGTAGGAGGAATTTATCATCAATCGCAGCCATTAACAACTCCAGGCTCTGTCACTTTTCTTTCTGACCCGTATCGAGATTAAAGACAATAATGTCTTTGCCAGACTTGATTATTTCTATCCTGGAAGGCGAAACCCATTTTCCAATCCCAGCGCCGTTTTCAAAATAAACTTGCTGCCTTCGTCCGGATTTTGGATAATATTTCCAAATTCCACCTTGGTCATCAAGATGCTCAGGTGCCAAAACCCTACCCTCCCAATCCTCAACAAATCCAGTCCCCGAGATAAATAAGCTGTAAACCAAATAAGAACAGTCGGGAAGCCAATAAATATCACCTAACTCCTCGAAATTACCAGCCCCCGGATGTTCGTAGATTTCAACAGGATAAGGTCCACACTTTTCAATTCCCTTTTTCAAGTCCCAAGAAAAATCCTGATCGACACCAGCCTTCTCTTTACACCTTTCTCTGTCCTCCCACCAATAATCTTCCCTTTTGTCAATTTTCTCACACACTGTCTGATCTTTTAATTCAATCGCGATGTTTATAATACAACCGTTTTTCTTCCAGAGAGTTTGGACCATATCACAAATACTTGCGTTTTTTTGGAAAGTTGCGACGCCAAAATAACAATCATCTCTATCGCCAATAATAAAGTTACAATCCGAAAGTTGTTTGCAATCATTTCTAATCCCTACAACACTGCCAACCTCCTTTACACAGCTACGGTTTACTGAAAGAACAATAATCAATAATGCAACTAATCCCAACAGAGTAATCCCGACAAACAAGTGTTTCTTGGTAACAAGTCTTTTAGTCACTTCACATTCATTATTTCACAAACTCAAACCAGCCACAACAATGGAGAATGTCGAACATTTGGCCCAGGGTAAGAATTGAAACGTGTTATATAATAAGTCCAATGGTAAGCGAAACTGATACTGATTTTACAGGAGAAACATTAAAAACAGAGTATAAAAGCAAAAACAGAGCTTTATTTAGTGTAGACCTGACTGGTCAACCACTTACAAGAATCTTAAGCAGAGAGTCTGTTTTATTGGTACTTGAAAACGCAAGAAGCTTCCACAAATCATCTGAGCTGAACAACAAAATGCTGAATCAACACAGTGCAGCACAAACAGACAGAGAAAAGGTAATCCTTTTTGAAAGAGCGCTTGATGTAGCAAATGGAAAAAGGAAAAACACCGATAGTTTAAGAGAGGCAATATTAGTTTTAGCAAAAGAAGCAGAGGCTGAAGCAACCCAAACATATCAACTACCCAAGCAAGACTCAGACGATTCGGATACGGAAAATGGTAGTTTATCCGACCAAGATTTATTGGAAGCTGAGAAAAACCAAATAGCAATAGTGGTAACTTTTGTCAATGAGAATACTGAACGTTGGGCAAGGGGTGACTTTAAAGATTCTCTCGCACCGCAGCCACCTAAGGCTTCAGAACTATAAGTATAAATGATTCAATTATATACACTTTTTGGGGGTTGAAAGATTGTGGATAAATTTTTATTATGCGTTTAACCAAGTTATCCACAATGGAAAATATCAGTAACGACCAAATCTGGAAAGAAGTCCTGGACAGCATCCAAGTCAGCGTCTCTCCGGCTATATACAACACTTGGTTCACTAAAACCCAACTGGTAAGTTTAGAGACTTCTAACAAAGATCGGGTCAAAGCACTAGTCGGTTGCTCAACGGCATACGTCAAAGATTTTATAGAAACTCGTTATTTTGGAATACTACAAGACTCGATTAAAAAAGCGACAGATTTAAACTGCGATCTTATGTTCACTGTAAGGCAGATTGAAAATCAGGAAACGGCGAAAGCCAATTCAGATACCTCACCGCTTTTCGAAACTAAAGCAAAAAGTGAGGAAACCAACACTTTACTTGCCCGTGCAAAAATCAGAACAGGTTTTACTTTTGAGAACTTCGCTGTTTCAGGCAGTAACCAAATGGCTTACGCCGCAGCCGAAGCAGTGTCCCAAAACCCAGGTCAGTCCTATAACCCTCTTTTTATATGGGGTGGGGTAGGGGTTGGAAAAACACATTTAATGGCGGCTGTCGGCCATAAAATAATTCTTAATAGCAATTTATCAAGGATTCTTTTTTGTACAAGCGAGGAATTCACGAATGATATTGTTCAAGGCATTAGAAATAAAACTACCCAAAATGTCAGGGAAAAATACAGAAAACTTAACTGTCTTTTGGTTGACGACATTCAATTCATCGCCGGTAAGGATACCGCTCAGGAAGAATTTTTCCATACCTTTAATACTGTTACCACTGCTGGTGGTCAAATAATTCTGACTTCGGATAGGCCTCCAAGCGAAATTTCAAAGCTGGAAGAACGGCTTAAAAGCCGATTCGAAGCAGGATTGATTGTTGACATTTCAAACCCGGATTTTGAACTTCGCTGTGCTATCACTCAAATCAAGGCAAATGAAATGGGTATAAATCTGGAATCTAACGAAGTCCAACTTATCGCAGGAAATGTCGAATCTGCCAGGAAAATTCAGGGATTTCTTACTAAATTAGTGTCTGCATCTAAACTAAAAAACTTATCACCTCGCATTGATCTAATTAAAGAAGTATTGGGAAAGGGATCAAAAGACAACGGCGAGATTAAAGCCCGCACCTCACCAGAAGAAGTAATCGAAACAGCAATAAAATATTTCTCGATTGGAAAAAGAGCTATTATGGGTGCAACCCGAGCAAGGTCAATTGCACGTCCTCGGCAAATTTTAATGTATTTACTTCGAACTGAGCTTGGAATTCCTCTTCAGGAAGTAGGTAGGTTAATTGGGGGAAGGGACCACACCACTGTCATGCATGCAGTGGACAAAATAACAACTTTAGCTTCGAATAGTGTTAAAGTTCAGGAGGATATCATGGGGATAAAAAACAAACTCTGGGGATAAACAAAAACCCTTACCCACTTATCCACAAAAACAATCAATTTATCAACATTTTTATCCACACTTCGCTGTGCTTAGTGTAAACAATTCACCCTAAGGCTGACTAAAGCAAGAAGTCCACATATCCACACCTCCTACTACTACAACTACTAATTGAAAGAGATAAAAGACACTGGTACACTAAAACCCTAGAAATGAAAATCGAAGTACTTCAAGAAAAGTTATCAAAATCCCTAAACATTTCTTCACGATTTGTAGCTAATCGTGCACAACTACCAATACTTAATAATGTAATGCTAGACGGAAATAAAACAAAACTTTCCATTTATGCTACAAACCTTGAAATGTCTGCTGTAATTAGTATAGGCTCAAAAGTTACTACATCTGGAAAAATAACAGTTCCTTCCAGAATTCTGACAGATATTATTACCAATCTTTCTCCGGGGAATGTCTCTTTGGAGGCAGAGAAAGAACAGTTAAAAATATCAGCTGGCTCTTTTAATTGTAATCTGATGGGGATTAACGCGTCAGATTTTCCTAATGTCCCTTCAGTTTTAAGTAAAGCTAGTTTTAAATTACCATATGATTTGTTACTTAAAGCTTTATTAAAAACATTATTCTGTGTATCAAACGATGAAGCTAGGCCAATTCTAACCGGTGTGCTTTTTGTTTTTGGTTCTTCGGGTCTAACTCTAGTTGCGACAGATGGGTTTAGATTGTCACTTAAAAAAATTCCTTTTAAAACAGATATTAAAGATCAAAGAGTAGTAATTCCAAAAAATATCTTGCTTGAAATTTCAAAACTCTTGAAATCTGATTCGCTTAACGTTGAATTTAACGAAGATTCAAACCAGGCTCTGTTTCAATTTGAGGATATAGTTCTTTCGTCAAGAATTATTGACGGTGAATTTCCTGATTTCGAAAAAATAATACCAAAATCTTTTGAAGTTACAGTGAATTTAGGAAAGGAAGGGTTTGCGCAGGCAGTAAAGCTTTCAAGTGTATTTGCTCGCGAATCATCTAATGTTATTAAATTGACGATAAAAAAGGATGGATTAACAGTTTCTTCGGAAAGTGAGAAAGCAGGTACACAAACTTCACACTTAGACGCAAAAGTCGAAGGTTTAACCAATGATTTGGTGGTTGCTTATAATTTCAGATTTATCGAAGAATTTTTGAACGTAATAGAAGGGGAAGATGTGGGGATTGAACTAACTGATTCTACGTCTCCCGGAGTTTTCAAAGACCCGAAAGACCCTAATTTTCTTCACCTTATTATGCCTGTCAAGATTCAGGGATAACTTGACGGGTATTACAAATTTATATATACTTTTGTCATATGTTAACCAGTAAAAATATTCGTACTATTACAGACATGAGAACTGACGCAGATGGACTTTTGCGCTTTGTGACTAAAACCAAAGAACCTGTGGGTATTCTTAAAAACAACAAACTGGAAGCTTACGTTGTCGACCCTGAAGTGCTTGAGAATCTTGAAGTATTTGTTGAAGACTTTATGGACAGAGAGATGGTTCATGAAAGGCTCGATAACTCCCGAAAGAGTGATTTTAAAGATTTTGTGAATTTCTGGAAAAGACGACATCTTGCTAAGTAAAGGTGCCTTACAAAGTTTTTCATCACAAGCTTTTTGAGAGAGAAGTTTTAAAAATTCCTGCGCATCATCAAAGTAGAATACATAAAATAGTCTCCAAGCTTAAGGAGGATCCAAATAAACTTCCTTCAAATACAGAGCCGCTTTCGGGTTATAAAGGGTGTTTCCGCACTCGAATCGGAAGCTTGAGATTGATATATTTTGTCAATCACGAAAAAGAGGAAGTTCTGATTTTGGGAATAAGACCGAGGGGTGATATTTATAAAGTTATTCGCAGACTTCTTTCTTGACACGATTCGCGTTACCATGTCTGTTAAAATTCAGGGTTGAGGTAGAATGTCAAGAAGTCAAATTTCTGGTTTTTTTTGTAAGTTGCCAACTTGTTAATAAGAGTATTTAGTCTAATACCTTCTGCAATTCGAATAATAGAATCAATATTTTTTAATCTTACTGGTTCTAAGTTAGACAATAGGTTAACAGCCTTCTTTCCGAAATGTCTGGAAACGATAGTTAAAAATTCCTTTGAACCTACAATATAGTCCTTTTGAACCAAATGGAGTATTTCTTCATATTTAGTGTCTGACTTGTTTGCAAGTTCTTCAATTAGGGCGTCTATTACAATGGATGTATCAAGCGACAACTCAGTTTGTGAGATTTTATAAAGTTTCTGAAGCTCGGCGAAATTTTCCAATAATACGCGATTAAGTAGTGATTGGTAAGTTCAGTAATACACTCATCCAATAAAAGAAAAGCGTTAGTGTTAAAATCCTTAAAACCGCTCCTGACTGTAGTGAAATAATAATTTTTCTCGTCTATTTTTGATATATCCACTTTCTTAAAAGCAATGCTATGGACCAATTCGTGGCAGATCGTGTGAGCTAACGAAGGATATGGTCTGAGTCTACCATTGTACAGGTCTATGCATATGTAGGTAATAAAAGTATCAAGATCTGTAGCTCCTCTAAAGGGTTTATTCGTTTTTGTGAAGACCCCTTTTGACTTTGAATATTTCTGACTTAAGGATCTGCTTTTGACGAAGTGAATTCTGGTAATGGGAAGCATTCTGTTTTTTAAATCAAACCCTAGGTCTCTTCCCCATCTAAGTATTGATTCTTTTAAGTTTTGTGTAATAACTATTATTTTTTCTCCGGGCGATAGAGTTTTTAAACGCATAACATTTTTAGGGTTCTCTAGATGTTGGTAAAATGAGTCTATAGCTTTGGGTTCTACGCTACCTGCAAATCTAAATGTGTCAAGAACTTTCATGATGTGATTATTACACCTTAATGGGCGTAAACAACTGAAATAAGATTTACATCACCATCACAACTTTTTTGGTGGTTCATTAAATCATTGTTGAAGTTGAAAGTGTGATCGGTAGTTTTCTGCCGGGCAATTTTGGTGAAATTTTTTTTATCTGGCAGTTTTGCATCACCAGGCAAGTCCGTCCCTTTCGTAACCTCAACCAAATCTCTGTTTAATAATCCAGCTATTAAATTAAATTCTTTACCACATTTTCGACATTTAAATGTAGATATTGTAGCCATCAATAATCACCTCTTGTCTTAGATGTATTATACAGGAAAGTGATTCTGGGGTATTATAGTCGAACTTCTTCATTTCATGCCTGTTAAGATTCAAGGCTGAGAGGAGATAGCCGGAAGATAAAGAAAGGCGTTGGTTTCTTGGTTTAAAATACTACCTTGTGCTTCAAGGATAAAAATAGGTTGTAAATACTCAAGGTTTTCTGGATTGAATAAATATGCGAGTTCTATATTGATTACTTTAAGCATCTCTATCTGCGTTGGTTTTAATTCAGTTACTGATAGATTACCGTTATCAACGGATATTAGTGAAGCAGAGCCAATATTGTTGACAACTTCTTCATATGTTTTTAGTTTATATTTTTCCAAACCTTCTTTTACCTCGCCCATTAATACCATGCTTAAACTGAAAACTTCTCCGTTAGGTAATACCCAAACACTACTAGGTGAACTCTGGGGGTCAAGGCTGACGACTTTGAAAGAAGACACCGAAGGCGATAAATTCACTTGAATCAGATCGGCATCTGCTAAGTTCTCTACCTTTTCCCTGTGCTCCAGCCCTTCACTTTTCCAATAATTAATGTTACCAACCTTTAACGAATTGCTTATGGTTTGAGGGAAATGGCTTGTAGTAAATTGTAATGCAGTGTTGGCAAGCACATCATTGCTTAGTTGTTTGTTGATTATGCGTGGCGGTTTTTCATTTTTGTTGTAACCGACTGTCCTGGATTTGGTATAAATAAATAAAGAGAAATCATCTTCTAACCAAATGTGAGTTTTACCCCCATATGCATCGTCGTAAATTCTAACTTGTTTAGTTACTCCGAAAGTAGTTGAAATCGATTCTATTTCTTGTTCTGTCAATGGTTTGTCGTAGTTATTAAATTTAAGAAGCGCTGCTTCAGTGGGAATTTTGATATCTTCAGCTTTTGTTTCATTTTGTATTTCAATTGGCTGATTTATGTATTTAGGTATGTTGGCTTGTGGCGCTAAACTGGGCTTTGTTGGAATTTCTTGTTTCGGTTTGTTGGTAAATTGTAGTCCAATAAAAATGAATAGGATAAGAATTGCAAGTGTTAAAGCAATAAACTTTAACTTTTTTCCAGCCAATTTCATATTTTGATTAATCAATTATAGCAGAACCCAAGAAAACCGTGAGCTTTCAGCTCGCGGATGAATTGGATTCTGATATGTCATCCTCCTTTAGAGGAAACCCCGCTTTTCAAAGCGGGGAGGATGTCATAACACCCAACC
>MGGH01000002.1:0-3935 GCA_001792305.1 Candidatus Woesebacteria bacterium RIFCSPHIGHO2_01_FULL_39_23 | reverse complement strand
CACGGTACGTATCCGCAGAGACCTATTCCTCCTGAATCAACACAGCCTCTGAATTGTGACTCTGATGTGATTCCCCTTGGCATATATATATAAGGTACCCACATAAATAACGTGTCAAAGTCATAATGTAAATGGGGTCCAGTGCTGCTACCCGATCCTGGTGTTCCTGGCTGACCACCAGAAAGGCCTAACTCTCTTCCAAAATTGACGACTTGTCCGTTTATGGAGCTGTCTACCACACTGAGGTGTGCGTATACACTTCTAAAACGAACACCGCCGCATATAGACCAAATCTTAACGTGGTAACCATAACCTATTCCTATTTGTATTACTTCTGCCTGTCCGCCGTGAGTAGCATATACAGATTTTCCGACGGATGCACTTACATCAACGGATTCGATCGGATAATGTTGTGGTCCGGGACCTTGGCTTATTCTAAGATCGCTAGCAATAGGCCATGGACCGGGGCATTCTTCAGGTGGATTGCCTATTCTTACATTTGCAGAACCAGACGCGGTACTTCTGGTGGTTCCGGTTCCCAGAGGTGCGTTGGCAGTAACACTAAAGACGTCAAGAACATTGGCGTCAGAAAAGGGGGGATTGGGGTAGTTTAAAGTGTAGTTAAGAGTATAAGTCGTACCTGCAGGTATAGACGTAGGTGGTGTAGGTAGAGTGAGGCTAGGACAAGGTGGTGGTGCGCCTCTGTCTGTGGCCCAGATAACGCTGCATTTATTATCGAAAGTGATATTGGTTAATGTTCCCTGCTTTGCGGTGATTGTTATTGTATAAACGACATCTTGGGAACTACCTGTGGCTGGGTTTGGAAACGCGTTAGGGTTGGCAGTTTTAATTACTCGGATATAAGGAGATTCCACGTTTCCGGGTCTTTGCAGAATTCCGCCCTCGTACGGTGGGACGACGAAAGCTCCGGAGTTGATTATTAAGAGTATGAGGGGAACAACGACAATTAATATAACTATGGCGATAAGGAGGAGTATTAGGACGAGTAAGGGAATTGCTGCTATAGCTCCTAGAATTGCAAGTGGGAGAGCAAGAATCATAGCAATATGCTCTTTTTTCATCTTGCCCACAAGTTTTTCGACTGCGGCCTGAATCGCGGCTGCGGCTAATGCGAGTCCTGCTGTGGCTGCGGCTGAGGCAGCTGTTGCGGCGACCTTTACGGCTTGTGCACCCATTTTAGCAGCCTTAGCCGCGTTCGCGACGGCTTTGGAAGCATTCGAAGCAAGGTTTTTTCCTAAGCTTTTAACGCCCTTGCCTGCAGCTTGGCCTGCAAGACCTCCTGTTGTACTTTTTGGTTGTTTTTGTTCCTCAGCCATTTTGAGATCTTCCTTGATCTAATATTACACCACCGGCAGCCCTTTGTTGCATTTCAAGTTTTTCTTGAGGTTTGGTTGTAACAAGCCGATGTTCCTGAGGAGATGAAACAACTCTGATTGGTGCCCTATGTGGCCCAGCAAAAAATATTCCTTCGCCAATATCGGCAGACATTAAAAGCTGTTTTTCTCCTTGGGATAAATAAAAGACTTCGGTAACGTAATCCATAGCGGCAGCCGATTGTTTAAGAAGAAGTTTTAAGGAGGAGTTTGTAAGAATTGCTTTTCCAAGATCGTGATGTAAGAAATCTTCCACATCTTGGGTAACTGTGGTTAAACCCATGTAATATTTTCTTGCGCGTTTCACAATTGACCACATAAACGTAGCCGAGTCCGGATGTCTCATCATCTGCCAAGCTTCGTCAACTATCAGAATTCTTCTTCTAAGGTCTTTTTTGACTCGTGTCCAAATATAATCCAGTATTATAAACATAGCTATTGGTCGCAGGATATCTTGCAGATCATGAACTGAAAAAACCGTAAAAGGATTATTGAGCGATATGTTGGTTTGCTTATCAAACATTCCTACAAAGCTTCCTTTTACAAATTTTTCAATCCTAGCGGCTAAGTCCAGTGCTTCGTATGTTTCCATTCCGATAAGTGTTTTATAAAGGTCTTCCATGAGGGGTGGTTCTTTACTCTGAGTATCAGGGTCTTGGGTTATTCCTTTGTTTCTGTAGGTAAGAATCAGTGCGCGGTCGAGAAGAGCTTCGCGTATCGGGTCTAGTTCTCCCATAATCACCTTAAGGAGTGAATGAAGGGAAAGAATTTTAAGACCCAATTGGTTTTCTCCTTCCTCTCTGACTTGCGAAAGGTCAAATGGATTAATTTTTGAAGGTGACGCAAAAGAGAATGAGATGTACTCTCCGCCTACTGCGCCACAAAGCGCTTGGTATTCAAATTCTGGGTCCAAAATAATAATTTCTGACCCAAGCATCAATGACCTTACAGCCTCGAGTTTTACAAAATAACTTTTGCCGGCTCCCGAAGTCGCAAATACTGTCATGTTGTAATTTTCCAAAGAAAATCTATCGAAAATAATAAACGAATCGTTTTCAGGATTAATTCCATATAAAACTCCTCTGTCGCTCGAAAGTTCTGTAGAGGTGAAAGGAAAAGTGGTCGCAAGCGATGTGGTATCCATATTCCGTGTGACAGAGATTCTGTCTATTCCCAGAGGGGCGGTTGTTAAAAAGCCGTTTTCTTGGTCTAGAGCAGCGGTTCTTCCGTTGATAAGCAAAGCTCCCAGGGTTGATAAGACCTGTTTCGTCACATCGTTTAGCTCCTCAACTGTTGCGGCAGGTATTGTTATATAAAAAGAAAATTCAAAAAATCTCTCTATTCCTTTAACCAACTCTTCCTGAAGGGTCAAAGCGTCCTCTAATTTTGCCTCGGTGGTTGGATTTGCAATTTTGCCTCTTTCGATATCCGTTTCAATTTCAGCTTGCATTTCTGTGATTTTGCGGCGAAGATCGTCCAGAATTGACTTTGCGTCTATAGGGTAAATATAAAAAGAAATATCAAGAGAGCTGTCAAAATTAACGATTGGGTCAAGCCATCCGGGAGACACGAACCTTGGATATCCGGATATATATAACGTCCTGTAATACTTACCGTTTATTATAAGGTAGTCGAATTCTTCCTCTATTGTGTTGGGAGCAATTATATCGATTAAATGCTCTTTTTTTGAAAGGAAAGCGTCAACCGGCGACCCGACTTTAGACTTATATTGTCTACTCATTTCATCATTCATAGCGCTTCCTCCTTTTCGATTCTTCGCTCAGTTAAGGTTCCGCTTTTTTCTTCCTCCCCTATGTTATAAATCTGATAAAAAAGTTCAATAAGTTGCGTAGTTGAGAGCTGCCTTAAAGTAAGTCCAGCTCTTGAAGACTGTCTTATCAGATGGTCCCTTTTGGGGTAAAGCGATACCTTGGCTTTTTTGATTAAATAATCTCTATCAACAGGTAATGGCCCCTCTTTCTTTAAGCTTTTGGAGAACGACTTACCTAGTCCCAATTCAAGCCTAGAAAAAGGAGCTATTATAAAAAATCTTTTTCCCAGAACCTGTTTCTTTTTAATAGTTTCTTTTACAAAGACCTTGTAGGTTTCCATTAAAGAAGCAAGCTTTGGATTTTTAATTTTTTGCGACTCCTGATTTAAATAAATTAAGTAGTTGGTAATGTCTTTTCTTTCAGACCTGATAAGGATTTGAGTTGGAAAAGTCAAGCTGTTTAAAAAAGCCGCATAAGCAGCAATAACTGCTTTTTGCTCAGCGGGGGACAAAAGCGCAAAGTTTAATGAGGTTGATTCTAAGACAATAGCTGCTGAACCGTCTTTAAGGAACACCATTCCATCAACAATCTCTGCAACAGGCACATGGTTTTGTGTTGTCGACCTTATTGGACCCTCCTTGATTTTGAATAAAGACTTTATTGGATTCATGTCTATTTTGTTTGTTGTATATTCTTTGTTGTGTCTTTTGCTCGTATTGCGATTGGCGGGATAATTTTTCCTTCGACAAGAAGTTTTATGGGCTCAAAT
>MGGH01000001.1 GCA_001792305.1 Candidatus Woesebacteria bacterium RIFCSPHIGHO2_01_FULL_39_23 | reverse complement strand
TAAGTATAGGCAGAAAGATGGTAAAACAAATTTCGCCCACATGCTGAATGGAACTGCAATAGCAACGTCTCGCACACCCCTTGCGATTCTCGAAAACTATCAGCAAAAAGACGGATCGGTGGTAATTCCCGAAGCCCTTCGAAAATGGATGGGGAAAGATAAGATTGAGGTGAAGCAGTTGCTATGACTCCCGAAAATAGTATCCCCAAATCCATTGGGGATAGGGAAGTAAACTTCAGGTGGTCAAATCCACATTTTTTAAAAGCGGACTATGATTTCATTGGAAGAGTAGAACTTGCTAGGATTGAAGGAGGCTGTTTAGTTGTATTTCTTGACGATCGGGATTCAAACCCACTTCGTACAGGCAGCATAGCAGATGAAGATGCCGGTTTTCATTACGCGTTGATAGCTGTAATTTTAGCAAATACTCCTGCCGATCAGGCATTTGAACAGACAGGAGACGCAATGCCGCTTCCGATTTTTGCGCATATAACAGGGTTTGCTGAAGAAAAAGATGGCGAATATTTTCTTCCGAATGGCACTTTTGTGAAAGTAGCCAATTTACTCCACGGACTTTTTAATGGAAGAGTATATTTGGCAGATAGGGGGCTATTTGTTTCTAGTGTGAAAGAACAGACTTTAGTAGGTTCACCAGCGATAAGTAGTGCAAATATTGGATTTCTAAGATATATTGGAGAAGAAATCCGGGATATTGGTGACGATGTCCGTGGCACTTTTAAATTGCTACGTGTGCATCGTGGTGATCCGGGCGACCAACAAGTAGAAGTTGTTGATGTTTTAGAGTATATGAAAATAATTCCTAGAACTGCGAGATTAGGAATGGACACAGTACCCGATATAAGTGACCTACAAGCAAGTTTTTGGTGATAAACTTAGCTTGCTTGTTTAAAGATTTCAAAAATTTTGAGAAGGTGGATGGGGAAGGATAGAATCAAAAAAAATGGCTAAGCCGCTGAAATATGTAGTTGCAGTAGTTCTGAGAAAAAAAGCTGCTCCAAAGGAATTTTTGGTAGTCAAACGGCCTGATGACGACGCTGATTTAGCAGGTAGCTGGGGATTTCCTGCAACAACACTTAAGCCGGGCGAACTTCCCGAACAGGCTGTGGCAAGAATTTGTAGAGAGAAACTGGGGTGCAAATGTACTCCTAAACGCTTTTTAGGAGTTATGTTTCAAAAAAGAAATAGCTACGATATTTTTTTGATGGACATAGAAGCGGAAATAACAGACGGTTCACTGCCAGATGTAAAGAAGGCCAAATCCGAAGGAACAGTTTACACAGATCAAAAATGGTCGAGCGATCCAAATGACTTGATGGTTTCGGCCAAACACGGCTCCTGCTGCAGCAGCATTTTTTTGACCGATCAGGGCCTGCTTGACCGAGATAAATGGATTGAATCTTTGGAAGGATCAGATGAAGTTGCCTAATAAAAACGAGCCCTGTCCTCATTGTGGCAGATTCCTAAATCGTGGTATTTCTATAGACTGCTTAATCATCAAAGACGGGAAAATACTCCTGGGGAAAAGAAAGCATGATCCCTTCGGCGGATACTGGGGAATTTTTGGCGGCTATGTCGAGTGGGATGAGTCGCCTGAAGACGCTGTAATCAGAGAACTTAAAGAAGAAACAAACCTTAATGTAAGAGATATGAAATTGTTTGTTGTCTATGGAAATCCGGGGAGGCACGAAAAGCAGGTTATTACTATTGTTTATGTGGTCGAGGTTGAGGGTAATCCGACACCCGACGATGACATTATAGAGATTAAGTGGTTTGATTTGAAAGAAATTCCGAAACTTGCTTTTGACCACAACATTATTATTAAAGACTATTTACGTAAGTTTAAATCCGGATAAGTAAAACTCCAAGAATCATGATTATTGTAGCAACATAGACCTTTTTTCCTGGTTTATCCCCCAAAAATATCGATCCTATAATTAACATAAAAACAACTTCCAGTTTTTTTATTGCTGATACCAAAGCAATAGAACCTGTAATAAAAGATGTCACAACTAAAATAGCCAAAATGGAGAAAATAGTTCCGGCGATAAAAAGATTTTTAAAATTAGTTTTGATTTCTTTGAACCAATATTTGTCCTTGTGTGTCATATATCCCGAGAGAAAGATGGTTATTAATGAGTACTCTATGAATAAAACAAACTCGGGACTTGACGGGTTAGTGTTCAAGACCGCAATTTTTTCAAAGAGTGCTGTGAAATTTGCAAGTAATATACCAAACAGAAATAACCTTGAAACTGGGTTGTAGAAGAGGGTTTTGATTGGATGTAGAAAGTCTTTCGTTCTTTTTTCAAATTTTTCAAAATTGAAAAGATATACACCCATGATTATGGTAATTAGTCCCAAAAAAGAAACGAACTTTACAGTCTCGGAAAGAATAATTAGACCCAAAACATAAAGCATTAGAGGTGATGTGGCTACTAAGGGGTAAAATTCCGAGAGTTTGTTGTTTTTCATAAGTACAAGCGTGATTGTTTTTGCGATCGAAAACAATATTGCCGCAAGAAGTGCTGAAAGCAGAAGTTTGTAATTAAAATCCGGGATTCCGTTGATTAAAACTATAGCCGCTAGAGTAGGTAAAGAAAATGCAAAAAGTGCCCAAGATAAAAGCGGAGCATGAATTTTTCTAAGGGAATGTTTGTTAAACGTTATAGAAATAGCGCTAGCTACGGCAGACGCAACTGCATACCAAAACCACATGGCAGTAATTTTAACACGATAATCTTTAGGGTTTACAGACATCACATTTTGAAATCGGACTAAAAATGGTGATGTATGCTATAGAAATAGCCACCTTAGTAGAGTATCCAAATGCGATTTCTATATAATTAAACAATGCAAAAACCAAAAATCACTTTTGACCGCTTTGGACAGATATTTTTCGTTTTTCGTGAAATTGTAAAGCTTGCTGCGCGAGCTGATACAAAGTTTCTGGTTTTAGTATTAATTTTGAACGCAGTTTGGGGATTTCTGGCTTTTCCTGGTTTTTATTTAGAAAAACTAGTATTGGATAATTTGGTTAATAATATCGGTAATGTAAACTTTAGACCGGTATTAAATGTTGTTGGATTCCTGATAGCCCTCCGTTTAGCTCTTGAGTTTTTAAGAAACTTATTGAGCAGATTGACTGGTTTATTAAATAGAAATATGTCCAGGTCGTTTAGTATGTACTTGGAAGCTTTAATTGGGCAAAAGTTGTCAGAACTTGATTTGGCGACAATTGAAGATCCGGATTTTAAGAATCGCTTCGAAAAAATTGAGAATGAATCTGGTCGCCGTGCTTGGGGGCTAATGATGCCACTGTCTGACATTCCTAACTATTTAGTTGGTTTTATTTCTGCGGTTTTTGTTATTGCCTTACTTCATCCCTTAATTGCACTTGGAGTAATATTGGTATCTTTACCTCAGTTTATTGCGGACTCGAAATTTATAAAGATGGATTACGATTTACATACAAAACACTCTCTTCTTTATAGATTTTGGGGTTGGCTTAGCTATTATTTGGCCAGGAATCGAAATTTTATGGAGCTAAAGATTCTTAATCTTGCTCCATATCTTGTAAAAAGGCTTAAAGAAATTCGCGAAAAGATCCTTTCAGACGAAATTGCTTTGCAAAAGAAAAGAGAAATATCCCATATTGGCTCTCTCTTTCCCATGTCAATTTTTGAGTTTTTGATTTCTTTATGGCTGGTCTTTTTGGTTATCGTTAAAAGAGTTACTTTAGGATCGTTTGAGTTTTATTTACGATCCCTTCGATCAGCGCAGTCTAACCTTGTAGGTTTGATTAACGCGCTCCTGCAGATTTACGAGAATTATATTTATGTTGTTGATTTGGTTTGGTTTTTGAGTCTTACGCCCAAGATTAAAGAGGAAAACAGAGGAATAAAAGTTCTAAAGAACGGAAATTATTCCATAGAATTTAAGAATGTGTGGTTCAGGTATAGGATGGACAAACCTTGGATTATAAACGGAGTAAGTTTTAAGGTTGCTCCGGGCGAAAAGATTGCTCTGGTTGGCGAAAACGGGGTTGGTAAGTCGACTTTGATAAAACTAATAGCTCGTTTTTACGATCCTCAGAAAGGTGATGTTTTAATTAACAGTAAAAACCTTAAAGATTACAGCGTAAGAGGTTGGAGACGAAATCTTGCTGTCTTGTTTCAGAAATTTGAAACATATCCATTTACCGCTCGCGAGTCGATTGGTTACGGAGATATTAAGAATGTAGAAAAGTTAAAAGCGATCCGTAGAGTTGCCCAAGAAACAGGGATGGATAAGTTCATAGAGTCACTTGAGCTTCAATATGAAAATCCTTTGACTCCTGAGTTTGAGAAGGGAATAGATCCTTCAATAGGTCAATGGCAAAGAATTGGTATTTCGAGAATGCTCTTCCGTACGAGAGCTAAGATATTGATAATGGACGAGCCGACCAGTAACGTCGATCCCAAAGCCGAGGAAGCAATTTTTAAGACTCTTTTGAAGAAAACTAAAGGTAACATTTTAATATTTGTTTCCCAAAGATTTTCTACAGTCCGAAATGCTGACAGAATTTTAGTGATGGATAAAGGCAGGATTGTCGAAAGCGGGACGCATGAGGAATTAATGAAATTAGGTGGCCTTTATCACGAGTTATTTACAATTCAGGCAAAGGGGTATCGGTGAAACCGATAGGTTAGATTTGATTTGTTGTGCTATACCAAAAATACTTTGAACTTCATTAGAAATAAGCGAAGCTTGACTCTCGCGTTGCTCGAATAGCATTTTTGGGGATCATAAGCAAGCTTAAAATAGATTAAAATCTCTTGCGAGAGTTACGAACTCGAGTAAGAGGAGTATACTATTAGTGCACAATGACAAGGGCAATAGAAGCAGATCCACGAATGAGGAGGGAAGCAATAAAAAATTTCCTGGCGCGTGCCAGATTTCATACTGTAGGACGTTCCAATGTTTGTCCTACCTGTGGTGCAAAAGCAACTGATCCTTTGGGATCGGAAAGTGATGGAGGAACGACTCTTGAAGGGTTCAATGAGAGGTGTACAGGACTTAGGGCTAACGGGACTAGAAAATCCGGAGTTCCATGTTTACTTTCTAGCTGATATGTCAGAAGCTAAAGCGGAGGCGATAATGGCAGCTTTAAGTAATTTTCGTAGTAGATTGTCCCCGGGTGAGAAAAGGATATGTGGAAGATGCTCAGCTGTAATCGCTGAAGATCAAACGGGTATGATGGTAAACACCAATAGACAGATAATCGATTTGTGTGTTGGTTATGACGAAGAAGGTAAAAAAGTTAAAAGGGTTAATTGTTTGATTTCGTAAGTTTTTCAGATTTCGCCTAGTAAATTAAACTTCATATGATTTTTTTGAATTAGGTCTTTGTTTCCTTTCAAGTATAGAAATGATTCTTTTAGAGTTTTCGATACATATTTTTTATTACCTTTCCAGTTATTAAAACTTAATTCTGATAGCTCATCAAGTAGCCTCGCTAACTTACTGTCCAATAAAAAGAAATTATTTGGATTCCAAAGTTTTGTGTTTCCCCAGTATAAATCGCCGGCAATTGTAGATAAATTGTCAAGGCTAATATTATTTTCCTTATAGTCATCGATTGAGAAAAGTAAAATATAGCGAATAAATATAATCGGTATATCTTTACTTACCCAAAATTCTTTTGGAGAAATATTAATTAGCTTCAAATATTTATTAATAAGATGGGTAACAGGCTTCGTTTCGTATACACCACCTTTATCATCCCAAATTTTCATTTGTAATACTTTCTCCCCTTCAATTTGTCAGGTAGTAAATCATCTTTTGTGTATTTTTCGTAACCTTTTCCGTAACCTAACTCTTTCATCAGTTTAGTCGGTGCGTTCAAGATTTGCATAGGAAGAGGTAAATTACCAAACCTTTTAACATCTCCTAAGGCTTTCATATAGGCTTCGTATGCCGACCTATCTTTTTTAGCAAGGGTAAGATAAACTGTTCCCGCTGCCAGATTCTCTTGACACTCTGGATAGCCAATTTGTTGGCAAGCTTGAAAAACGGCATTTGCTACCACTAATGCAGTTGGGGAGGCAACATCTTCTGAAGCGAATACGACCATTCTGCGTGCGATGTATAAAGGGTCTTGGCCGGATTCGACCATTCGGGCGAGGTAATAAAGAGCGGCATCGACATTTGAAGCACGCATCGATTTAATGAAAGCTGAAATTGTGTTATAAAATTCGTCTCCCTGACGATCGAAAGTCAACTGTCGTCGCTGCAGAGCAGATTCAATGTGTTTGATAGCCAGTGTACTATCGTTAGTGATATTAAAAGCAATTTCAAGAACGTTTAATAAAACTCTTGCGTCACCGTTACTTGAGTCAATTAAAAAATTTTTCGCTTTAGACTCTACCTTGACTTTTAAATATTTGATTGCCTTTTTGAAAATACTTTCAAGCTCGTTATCTTCCAGTCTTTTGAGTACTATAACCCTGGTTCTAGATAAAAGAGGCCCGATAACTTCAAACGATGGATTTTCGGTTGTCGCGCCGATTAGGATGATATCCCCTCGTTCGACGTGCGGTAGTAGTTTATCCTGCTGGGCTTTGTTGAATCTGTGAACTTCGTCAATAAAAACGACCGGAGCCTCAAAAAGTTGAAAGGTCTTTTTAATCACTTTTTCAATTTCTTTAGACGAGGTGTTAACAGCAGAAAACTCGTAAAATTCTCTTTTTAAAGTTTTTGCGATTATTCTGGCTAAAGTTGTTTTTCCCGATCCCGGAGGCCCCCAAAAAATAAGTGAGGGGAAAAAGCCCGATTTGGAAGCGTTTTTAAGCAGAACTTTAATAATTCCATTTTTGCCTACCAAATGTTCTTGCCCGACAAAGTCACTTAAACTTTCAGGCCTTAACTTTTCTGCTAGTGGTTTATTCATGGATTCATTCTAATCCCAAATAAAATGCGAAGTAAAGTATTAATATATAATTACAATATGCCAACTTTTTCGGGTTTTTGATGGAATTAATGTACATTTTTCGTTACACAATACTTGACATTATTTGTGGTTGTTGTTAAAGTTGAGTTATGAACATTATTCCAGTTACCAAGGCTAGAAGTATTTTGGGAGATTTAGCAGAAAAAGTGTCGGGTGAAAAATATTTTATTTTGACCAAAGGAGGTAGTGCTAAAGCTGCGATAGTAGATATAAAATATTTGGAGAAACTAAAGAAAGCTGTTGCCAAAATTTTTGGAAAGACCTATTTGGACCCAAAACTTTCCAAGTATACCCGTATTTTTTCTGATTCTGAAATTGGGCAATGGCTAAAAGAGGACGAACTTTAAAGACAGCCTTTTTTGACTCGAGTGTATTATTTTCCGCTGTATATTCTCCGACGGGAGGTTCATCCAAACTTTTTACTATTAAAGACTTAAATCTAACTACTTCTAGAATTGTTTTAGCTGGAGTTGAGAGAAACGTCAGAAACAAACTGGAAAGCTATCATCTTGGCAGGTTTTTCAGATTAGTTGAAAAACTGAAAATATTGGATATCGAACCAAATATTAAAGATATTTCAAAAGCAGAAAGTGTTATTGTTAAAAAAGATGCAGTTATCCTATCACAAGCGAAAGCGTCAAGACTTGATTATTTGTTTACATTGGACAGAAAACACTTTCTTAATGAAAAAGTAGAGAAATTCACTGAACCGATAAAAGTTATGACTCCTAAAATGTATTTCCAGGAAAGTAATTATTAAGTAGATGGGAAAGCTGGAAGATTTTTTGTCAGGAACAAGGATTTTGAAGGAAGTAGACTCACCTGTTAACGGCCACATTGTCGTAAAAACCGACTTAGCTTGGGGGACTCACATTCAAGCAGGCGGCTTAACCCAATCGGGAGGAGTAGTTGAAAGTGTATGGAAAAGTACGTTTAAGGAACTTAAAGAATTAAGAACTGAAAAAATTAAAGATGTATTAATTCTGGGGTTGGGAGGGGGGACAATTGCAAAATTGGTTCGCGGAAACTTTCCTGATGCGAAAATCGTCGGAGTAGATTTAGACTCCATTATGGTTGATCTTGGAAGAAAATATCTAAATTTAGATAATTATTATGTTGATGTAGTCATTCGGGACGCCTTTGAATTTCTCACCAATAACAAATTACCAAACACTAATCACTATGACTTGGTTTGTGTCGATTTATACCAAGGGGACAAGTATCCTGAAAAATTTGAGAAAGAAAGTTTTCTTAAGCTTATACTTAAAAAGCTATCTCCAGAGGGTATTGTGATTTTTAACAGGCTTTACTATGGCGAGAAGCGCCCGATGGCAATGAGGTTTTTGAAAAAGTTAGAGAAAATATTTGGCCAGGTTGAAGTAATCCATCCCGAGGCTAATATAATGTTTCTCGGTAGGCGCTTCCACGGGATTTTAAGTAAAATTTCCAGAAGACAAAAAAGAAAGAAATAAAAACAAGGACAAACATTATCGGGAAAAACTCCGGAGGGAGGCAGGCTTTAGTCTTTCCCTGGTTACAAGCTTGTGTTAGTCTTTCGTTAAAAGCCAGCAAACCGAAGACTGCTGCCCAAAAGAGAATAATAGAAGTTGCTGCGAGTTTGGACCTAACTTTCATACGTGTCCCAAGTAATATTAGAACGAAGGGACTTTATAGTCAATTTAAGGTAAACTAGTTTGGATGCTTAAATTTATTACAAAACTTCTGGACACGAACCAAAAAGAGCTCGATAGGCTTAAAAAAATGATAGATGAGGTCAATAAACTTGAGCCAAACTCGAAGAAACTTAAAATTAAAGATTTTTCTAAAAAAACCGAGGAGTTTAAAAAAAGAATAACTGATGGAGAAACTCTCGAGTCTCTTATTCCAGAGAGTTTCTCTCTTGTTCGAGAAGCAGCGGTCAGGACATTGGGGCAACGCCCTTTTGATGTCCAGCTAATGGCAGCAATTGCCCTTTTTGAAGGTAAAGTTGCCGAACAGAAGACGGGAGAGGGAAAAACTTTGTCTGCAGTTCCTGCTCTGTATCTTCGTGCGTTGACTGGAAAAGGTGTGCATCTTGTTACCGTGAATGATTATTTGGCGAGGCTCGGCGCGGGCTGGAACGGACCAGTGTTTCAACTGCTTGGGTTTTCAACTGGTGTTATAGTGCAGGAGAACAAATCTTTTTTATATGATCCCGAGTTTAATGACTCAAGCCACGGAGATGAAAGGCTTGCCCATCTTAAAAGTGCCGATAGAAAAGATGTTTATAGAGCCGATATTACATATGGAACTAATAATGAATTTGGCTTTGATTATCTCCGGGACAATATGGTTAGTTTTCCCGACCAGATGGTTCAGCGCGGTCATTACTTCGCAATTGTTGACGAGGTAGACTCAGTCCTGATTGATGAGGCAAGAACTCCCCTTATTATATCGGCTCCCGATATGGAACCAACCGATAAGTATTTTAAATTCGCCGATATTGTGATGAAACTCAATTCAGACACAGATTATAAGGTAGACGAGAAATCTAAAACGGCAACGCTTACCGAGCACGGTATAACTAAAGTTGAAAAAATATTAGGCGTTGATAATCTTTACGAAAAAGATTATGAGTCGATTCATCACATTGAAAATGCCCTCCGAGCAAGGTCGCTGTATTTAAAAAACAAAGACTACATTGTGAAAGATAACCAGGTTATTATTGTAGACGAGTTTACGGGTCGACTTATGTTTGGCCGTCGTTGGAGTGATGGACTTCACCAGGCAGTTGAAGCAAAAGAGGGTGTTGCAATTCAGCGGGAAAGTAAAACTCTTGCCACAATTTCATTTCAGAATTACTTTAGGATGTATGAACATCTTTCTGGAATGACCGGAACCGCAGCGACCGAGGCGGATGAATTTAAAAAGATTTACAACTTGGATGTAGTCGTAATCCCAACCAATAAGCCGATGGTGCGTCGTGACATGCAAGACACGATCTATAAAACTCTTCGGGCAAAATACGGAGCGATTATTGCCGAAATTCAAAAACGCCATGAGGAAAGACAGCCAGTGCTTGTTGGCACTACTTCGATTGAAAAAAATGAAATTATTGCCGATTACCTCAAGAAGAAAAAGATTCCACATAACGTTCTTAATGCTAAAAACCACGAAAGGGAAGCAACGATTATTGCCGAGGCGGGAAATCCGGGGGCAGTGACAGTTGCGACGAACATGGCCGGTCGAGGGGTAGACATAGTCTTGGGTGGAGCTTTGCCTATTAGAGGTCCTGAAGCGAGCCAGAAAGATTATGAAGCGACAAAAGAATATATAAAATGGAGAAGCGATCATGAAAAAGTAATTAATGCAGGTGGGCTTCATGTAATTGGCACTGAAAGACACGAATCGAGGCGTATTGATAATCAACTTCGTGGTCGTTCTGGTCGCCAGGGAGACCCGGGGTCGTCGCAGTTTTATCTGTCGTTAGAGGATGACCTGATGAGAATTTTTGGTGGCGACCAAATAAGGGGAATTATGGATAGATTAAATCTCCCTGAAGATCAACCTATTGAAAATAGACTTATTTCAAGGGCTATTGAACAAGCACAGGTAAAAGTGGAAGGATTTCATTTTGATATAAGAAAGCGTTTAGTAGAGTTTGATGACGTGGCAAATCAACAGCGGGATATTGTCTATAAACTCCGAAGAAAAGTTTTAGAAGCGGACAGTTTGAAAGAGGAAGCCATGGATAAACTTTCGACACAGGTTGAAAAGATACTTCTTGCAACATTCGGGGAGATTGAAGGAAAACCAGATTATGAAAAAATGGTAGTTTTATTGACCGAAATAGTTCCTTTTGACGATGAGTCGCGAAAAAGAATTGAAAGCAATATTAAAAATTTAAGTACAAAAGACGAAATTAGAGGATTTATGTTGAAAGTTATAGAAGATATTCATCAAACTCGAGAGAAACAAGTAAGTGAAAAAGTAATGCGGCAAATTGAAAAATATGCATATCTTGGGGCAATTGATCACATGTGGATAGAGCATATTGATAGAATTGATGACCTAAGGGAAGGAATAAATCTTCGGGCATACGGGCAAAAAGACCCATTAGTCGAATTTAAAAACGAGGCATATGGATTATTTGAAGGGTTGCTGGAAAGAATTGATGATGAGCTCACAAGACGTGTGTTTAGGATTTCGGTGGCCGTTCCACAGAGGGAAATTCCGCTTGAGCAGGCGAGAATTAATGTGGACAGCAGTGATATGACGGGTCTGGCTGGAGGGGCAGATGTGGCAGCTGCAGTGGGCTCACCCGTGTTTGGCAAGTCGTCAGATACTGATCAACAATTATCCGGCGCCTCGCGCAGTAAAATCGGTCGCAACGATCCGTGTTGGTGCGGAAGCGGCAAGAAATGGAAAAAATGCCACTATCCACAGTATGGGTAAAATAATTTTTAGTGTTGTGCTAAAATCTGTAGCGAGTTTACATTTTACATTTAGGTGGTAAGTATTTTTAATATGAACAGTGAGCCTAATCCGGGCTTTTTAGAAAGTCTAGCCCGAAAGACAATTCAAGATAGATCCAGTGTTCCTGAGGCATTGGCTTTAGCGGATGTAGATAGAGAAGTGATCCCCAGGGTTTTATCAGAACTAGATATGGCTGTCGGTTTGTTTAATCGCTACCTAGTCGGTGAGGATATTCAAAAAATAGGAGGTGAAGTAGATTTGCCCTATTCAGCCAAGCTTAAGGAGGTATTACGCGAACAGAAGTTAGCTTTTTCAAACCTGTAGTTGATTGGTACCTTGATCCCGAAGAGGGTTTTTCACCAGCTCTTGTAGAGAAGATTAGACAAATGCAGGCTTAGGTATTTAAAATAAACGCGGTACTCATCTGATATTAAAAAAATGAAAACAAAGGATTCTTTTAATAAGATATTTTCGAATAAGAACAATATTTTAGTTGTCATGGCACACCCCGATGATACTGAAATTTATGCCGGTGCAACGATTGCTAGGCTTGTTCAGGAGGGAAAGATAGTAAGGGTTGTAAAAATGACGTTGGGGAATCGAGGATGCCGTCAAGAAAAGATTACGGAGAAGGATCTGGGTAAAATAAGACAGGAAGAAGACGAAGAGGCTATGGCAGTTTTGGGTATCAAACCGGAACATAATATTTATCTAGGAATAAACGATGGGGAAGTAGAAAACAACCTAGAGACAATAGGGAAACTGGTTAGACAGATACGTTTATTTAAACCAGATATTATTATTAGCCATAATCCTGAAGAAATGATTATAAAGTTTGATGCAGTTAATCATTGGGTAAATCATCGTGATCATTTAAATACCGCCAAGGTTGCAATAAACGCCGCTTATCCCTATAGTCGTGATTTACTCTTTTTTCCATCACAATTTAAAGAAAAAGGAGTGAGTTCGCACACAGTTACAGAATTTTTATTGGGGGATTATTATAACCATCCAGAAACGGTTTACATTGAAGTTAGTGAAAAGCAAGCAGAAATAAAATCCAGAGCCCAAGCGACACATAGATCTCAATATACTCTAGAACACGCTAAAAGTTCTACCGATTTTTTTACCAAACACCCCAGTGGGAAGAGATTCGAACGCTTTAGATATGTAAAGGCTGACTAGGACAAGAAAGACACCGCCCTTCATGCATGTAAGAAATCTCAGAAAGGAAGATGAAAATCTAGTAAAGAAGTTAGTTACAAATGTTCTTGCAGAATTTGGATGGAAACCTTCTTCCAAATACGATCCTGATTTTTATGATTTGTTTGGTTTCTACAGAGTGGGAAAAAGTAAATTTTTTGTTATGGAAAATCGCAATAAAATAATTGGTTCTGTGGGTATTGAAGATAAAGGTAGGGGACAAGCCGAGCTAAGGAAGTTCTTTCTATACAAAATATATCGAGGAAAGGGATTAGGAGAAAAATTAATAGATCACGCTCTTTCCTACAGTAGGCGAAATCGTTTTAGATCTATACATATTTTAACTGACAGCAAATTAGTAGTTGCAATTTCTCTTTATCAGAAAAAGGGATTTGAAATTATTAAAAAGCATTCAAATGGAGATATAGAGCTTATCTTAAATTTACAAACGTGAGTGTAGGTTTTTTATTTATTTCTGCGGTATCCTATTTGCCTAGTATTTCAAAAAATGCCAATATCCACAATTGGCAAGTTAGGATTGTTCGGAATTTTTAGAAGTCCTACTGTAAAAAAGTTTTAAAGACGTTTATAATTTTAATTGATATATGGAATTTTTGGCGGCTCTTTTACTTCTGGGAATTTTCGTAATACTTTCTTCCATAAGGCAGATTAATCAATATGAAAGGGGAATTAAATTTACGTTTGGAAAATTTTCCGAAATAATGGATCCGGGGTGGAGGTTAGTTATCCCAATTTTTCAGTCTTATCAGAAGGTTGATATTCGGACGAAAGCCGTAAGCGTCCCTGATCAAGAAGCAATTACCAAGGATAATATTTCAACCAGGATTTCAGCTGTAATTTATTACAAAGTGAAGGATGCCTCAAAGGCAGTTCTTGAAGTTGAAAACTTTTATTTAGCAATTGACCAGCTGGCACAAACTACTATGAGAAATGTTGTCGGAGAAGTTGAGTTGGATGAGTTGCTGGCAAACCGCGAAAAAATTGCCCACAGGATCCGAGACATTGTTAGTGAAACTACAGACAGCTGGGGACTAGAGGTTTTGTCGGTTGAATTAAAAGATATCATTTTGCCCGAAAATATGAAGCGAACTATGGCGAAACAAGCTGAGGCGGAGAGAGAAAAAAGAGCGACAATCATTAACTCGGAGGGTGAGGTGGTCGCTGCACAAAATTTGGCGAAAGCGGCACAAACAATGGCCACTGTCCCCGGGGCACTACATTTGCGAACTTTAAACTCGATAAATGATATTTCATCTGATCAATCAAATACCGTTGTTTTCGCGGTGCCCCTGGAGGTACTTAGAGCAGTTGAAGGTTTAAGCAAACTCATTGCTAAAAAATCCAAAAGTTAATTTCTGACTTCCGTTCCTTGAGGAAAATATTATCCTACACTACTTGGAAGATCATGGCTACAAATTAGTGTAGATTTGGTATAGAATTAAAGGCTGAAACGGGATTTTATCCCGAATTTTAATTATGAAATGGTTGATTAGTCCTGAAGACT